>JBCDJA010000480.1:0-1515 GCA_038748465.1 Pseudomonadota bacterium | reverse complement strand
CCCTATGATCCGATTGACAATACCGTGCTCCTTATTGAGCAATTTCGCGTTGCTCCCTTTGCCCAAGGTCTCAATCCGGGGATGTTTGAGGCCATTGCGGGCCGATTTGAGCCGGGGGAGTGCGAGGCCGATGTGGCCCTTCGCGAGGCACAGGAGGAAGCCGGCGCGCGGGTGGATAACCTCGAGAGCTTCGGCGCGTACTTTCAATCCCCCGGTATTTTTTGGGAGCGGATCACCTATTTCGTCGGGCGGTTTCGCAGCCAAGACATCGCCGGCGTGCATGGGCTGGAGGAAGAAGGCGAGGACATTCGGCCTGTGGTTGTTCCCCTGCCACTGGCCATCGAGGCCTGCGATGAGGGCTCGCTTGTCTCGGCCCCGGCGGCGCTCGCGCTTAATTGGCTTGCCCGCCATCACAAACGCCTTGCTGCACAATGGCGTGACCAACCGTGGCAGACATAATCTACCCCGCAACTTGCCTTGGCGCCGCAAGCGTGGGAGCGCTGGGCCCTTTGGCGCGTCGGCTTTAAACCCGGCGAGAGCAGAAGGTCCATTGCGAGCGTCAAAGCGGGCAGGTTACTCTCGCGGCAAAAGAAGGACGACACCCATGACGTCATCGCACGCCCCCTCGCCGGCTAGCCCAATCCGCACTGGCATGATTGACAGCATTGGCCGCACCCCGCTGATCCGTCTAAAACGCGCCTCGGAGGAAACCGGCTGCACCATTTTGGGCAAGGCCGAGTTCATGAATCCGGGCCAGTCGGTAAAAGACCGGGCAGCGCTCTTTATCATCCGCGATGCGGAGCGGCGCGGCCTGATCCGCCCGGGCGGTGTCATCGTTGAGGGGACGGCCGGAAACACCGGCATCGGATTGTCGCTTGTTGGCAATGCCCTGGGGTATCGAACCGTAATCGTTATTCCGGAAACTCAGTCCCAAGAGAAAAAAGACATGATCCGGGTCTCCGGCGCCAAGTTGATTGAGGTGCCAGCCGTGCCCTATCGCGATCCTAACAATTACGTCAAATATTCAGGCCGACTTGCCGAGGAATTGAACCAAACCGAGCCGAACGGGGCCTTTTGGGCAAACCAATTCGACAATGTTGCTAACCGCGAGGGGCACATCCACACGACCGCGCAAGAAGTGTGGGAGCAGACGGAAGGTAAGGTCGATGGCTTTATCTGCGCGGTCGGCACGGGCGGCACGCTTGCAGGCACCGGCGTCGGCCTTAAACAGAAGAACCGGGATATTCAGATTGGGCTTGCCGACCCCATGGGCGCTGCGCTTTTCCACTTTTACGCCCACGGCGAACTGAAGTCCGAAGGCAGTTCCATTACCGAGGGGATCGGCCAGGGGCGTATCACGGCCAATTTGGAAGACGCGCCAATCGACCGGCCCTATCAAATTTCCGACGCCGAGGCGGTCCCGCTTGTCTTTAATTTGCTCAAGGAGGAAGGGCTTTGCCTCGGCGGCTCAAGTGGCATCAATGTTGCCGGGGCGATGCGACTTGCCCGCGACCT
>JBCDJA010000479.1:0-1580 GCA_038748465.1 Pseudomonadota bacterium | reverse complement strand
GCTGAGCCTCATTCGATACGAGTGCCGGCCGCTGACCCTCTGATCAGGCGCTTCCTCCCGGTGGCATCGCTGCTGTTTATGTTGGGGTAAGGCCGCGCGACACGACGGTCGCTGCTTGGGGCTGGTCTGAAACCGTCTAAAAAACGGGAGCCGGCGCTCACCCGGTTTCCACCCCATTGTGGTCGTTCGGTACTTGGGACGGCACCATAATAAGGTGATTGTGTCTTCTGCTAAATTTGACGCATGGTGTTGCCGAAACTGCAACACGAAGGCACTCTCGGCCTGCGGAGCCCTCGTCCGCGGGCACACCAGATCGCGCCATGCAACACGAAACGACACTCCGCTACATCGACGCCATCGCGCGGGCCGGGTCAATCCGCGGCGCGGCCGAAAAGCTTGCCATCACCCCCTCGGCCCTCAACCGACGCCTGCTCGCCATCGAAAAGGAGATGAACGTCCCGTTGTTTGAGCGGCTGGCCAACGGGGTGCGGCTTAACGCGGCGGGAGAGTTGTTCATCTCTCATGCACGCCGGCAGCTTGCAGACATGGAGCGGGTGCGCTCGCAAATTGAAGATCTAAAGGGCGCCCGCCGGGGCCATCTCCAGATCGCGTATGACGCCAGCCTTGTGACCGAGGGCCATTTTGCCGCTCTGCTCAGCGACTACCAAAGCGATCATTCGGGGGTGACATTCAGTGTGCACCCTATGGGGGCCGCGGAAATCACCCGCCGGCTAGCGGATTATCGGGCAGACCTGGGCCTTGTGCTGCACCCTCGGGCGGAAGCCAATGTGACGTCCCTTGCAACCCATCCCGCTCCGGTAAGAGCGGTTATGCGCCCAAAGCACCCCTTGGCCGGCCAAAGCTCTGTTCGGCTTGATGATGTGTTGCAATTTCCGGCCGTGCTGCCCGCCGGCGGCTCCCTACGCCCCTTACTCGAAACAGCAGCCCGGCGGGGCGGCCTTGCCTTGCGAGCCGCCATCGAAGGGCCACTCGCCTTTGCCCTGCCCCGCCTTCGCGAAAGCGACACCATCGGTTTCGAAAGCGATACTGGGCCCCCGCGCCTTAAGGCCCCTGATGGCCTTCAGCGCGTTCCCGTCTCAACCCACGACGTCCCCGTACCCCATGTTCATTTGGTGCAATTGAGAGGGCGAACCCTAACCGTTGCCGCGGGGCGGTTTGCAGAGGTCATAGGCCAACATTTCGCGGACGGATCACAATCCTAACCCAGCAACAAACATGGCCGCTGGCACCCGCAAAAGAGTCCCAACGGCCGATCGTTCTTTAATCTTTGAGCTGATTACGTATCAGCTGCTGCGCGCATCCAAGCTCTGAAGCCCCGGTCCAACCCAAGCGTCAAGGTGCCCGAAAGCCGCATTGTCGATGTCATCGCTCGTTATCCTCGGTCTGCACCGAGAGAGCTAAAGCTTGGCCCGCCGCGGACATCCTCATCATCGCCGTTCCCGCGCATCAGGAAGTAAAGCCCGCCGGCAAGCAGCATCCCTTGCAATTGCCAGCCGCTGAACGGTCCGAAATAGATCATGACGATGACGCCGGTCACGACAATCGCGACCGCAAGGCCG
>JBCDJA010000478.1:0-1604 GCA_038748465.1 Pseudomonadota bacterium | reverse complement strand
CCTCACCCGCCTGGCGGTCTTGATGGTTTGCGGCGCTGTCGGCGAGGTGAAGGAGGAGAACCGCCGCCGACTCCCGCGGGTCGGTCAACGCCGTAATCACCGGCCGGCGACTTTTGCGGGCCCAGCGGGCACGCCGAACGAGTTTGCGCGGATCGCCGACATGGTCTGCAAGCTGCCGGCTGGCCTGCAGGGCCAGGTTAAGGCGCCAAAGCACCAGGCCTGCGGTGCTAAGGAGGCCGACAAATGCGATCAGGATGTGCATGGGCTTTTCCTTCCGTCTCTGATAAGCGACCTGCATTGGGGGGCGTGAAGGCCTGGTATGCGGTGCTGTGAGGTCGACGCACGGCGCGCCCCGCCGGTTCATCTCCAGGCAATGGGCTGGTAACGCCTTAAAGCCCGGCCCGCTCCCGCCCTGACATGCAAACGAGGACTGTTCTGCCCCATGGCCGAAAAACTCTCGCTCCCGAAAGATCGTATCAAGGTGCTCCTTACAGAGAACATCAACGACAGTGCTGTCGACGTGTTTACCCGCCAAGGCTACAGCGCGGTGGAGCGCCTTAAAGGCGCGCTCGACGGGGCCGAGCTTGCCGAAAAGGTGGCGGATGTGCATCTTTTGGGCATCCGTTCACGGACGGAATTAAGCCCGCAAGCCCTTGCCGCAGCCAAAAAGCTGATCGCCGTTGGGTGTTTTTCCATTGGTACCAACCAGGTGGATTTGGGGGCTGCGCGGCTTGCCGGCATCCCGGTCTTTAATGCGCCCTATTCCAACACCCGCTCGGTCGCCGAGCTTGTCCTTGCCGAGATCATTATGCTGTTCCGGGGGATCCCGGAGAAAAACTGGTCGGCCCATGAAGGGGGGTGGCTCAAATCGGCCATCGGGTCCTATGAGGTGCGTGGCAAAACCCTTGGGGTCGTTGGCTATGGCCATATCGGTTCGCAGGTCTCGGTGCTGGCGGAGTCCTTAGGTCTGCGGGTGCTCTATTACGATGTGATCGACAAGCTGGCGCTTGGCAATGCGCGGGGCATCTCATCGCTTGACGATTTGTTGCGGGAAAGCGATGCAGTGACGTTGCATGTGCCGGCGACTGCGCAAACTGCAGGTCTTATCGGTGCTGACGAGATCGCAAAAATGAAGCGGGGCGCGATTTTGCTCAATGCCTCGCGGGGCAATGTCGTGGACATCGAGGCGCTTGCCGCAGCGCTTGCAACCGGACACCTTGCCGGCGCCGCAATCGACGTGTTCCCCGCGGAGCCGCGCGCTAAGGACGATGAATTTGTCTCGCCGCTCAGGGGCTTGCGCAATGTTATCCTGACACCCCATATCGGCGGCTCGACCGAAGAAGCCCAGGCCAATATCGGGGTTGAGGTCGCCGACAAATTGGTGCGGTTCTCTGACAATGGCTCGACGCTCGGTGCCGTCAACTTTCCCGAAGCGGATCTGCCGGTCAAACGACAAGGCCTGACGCGATTTGTGCACATCCACCGCAACATTCCCGGCGTAATTTCAGCGATTGCCGAGGTGTTCTCGACACGCAGCATCAACCTTGTGGCGCAATATCTCCAGACCGATCCGGAAATCGGTTATGTGGTGGTGGATGTGGATG
>JBCDJA010000477.1:0-1688 GCA_038748465.1 Pseudomonadota bacterium | reverse complement strand
GCCTGATTGTCCCCAACCGGAGTTTTAAACGCCTCGCCACCCCCTGGGATCCTGAGGGGCCGTCGTTTCGCATCCATGCGGGGCTAGAAGACGTCGACGACTTGATTGCCGACCTTGAGAAGGGATTTGCCGCCTTTCGGGCCGCCGCCTCATAAGGCCTCGGCTTCCCCCTCAAGTTGAATTCATCCGTACTTTGAAGATATCTGGTGAAGCCATGGGCCGAGTGTTGGTTGCGCCGCGCAACGCCGCATCACCGGCATCAAACGCTTGGCCCGGCGCCTCTCCCTCCATCGAACAGAATAGCCAGCAGTTTCGGATCCGCACCTTTTCAAGAACGGGGAAGGCCTCTAGCTCCTCGATGGTGAGCCGGACAAGCCGATACCGATCTCGCGGCCGAAATATCCTCTGAAACTCTGGCGGCAAGGCCTCTGCATAGGGAAGAATGGCTTCAATCCGTGCACGGCTATGGGCGCGCCCTGCATGCAGGTCGACGACCTGTCCAGGTTTGACCCCAAAAAGGTAATCATTGGGCACAAAGGCCACGACATGGGGAGAGCCGTAATGCAGCGTCATCAACGCATCGCCCGGCCGCACGACGAGCCCTGGGGGCGGCAGGTCCGCCCCAACGGTCGCCTCAAAGGGGGCCCGCACCTCGCCGTCGGCATAATGTTGCCGCATACGCACAATCGCTTTTGTCGTCTCGGCTTTCGCATTAGCAATGGCCGTGACCTGTTGCTCGAGAGCCGACAACTCACCTTCGAGATCGATGAGGGCTTGGCTGGCTTCAAAGCTCGATTCAAACGCCTCGTCTTGGGATGCCGCGGTCACAAGGGACCGGCCGCGCAGGCGCTTATAATCGGCGACGAGCGCGGCACTTTGGTGGGCCCGGTCTCGGGCCACGGGCAGCAACGCTTCGAGGCTTTGTGTTTTAACATCAAGCGTTGCGAGTTGCGCGATCAACTCCCCTTCCCGGGCTGACAAAACACCCATCCGCTCGATCATGTCAGCACTTTCCACCGTAGCAAGACGATCGCCAGCAGAGACCACGTCCCCCTCTCTCACATGAACGGCCGTCAACCGAGCGAGCGACGTGGCAGACACGGCCAATTGCTCACGGACGACAAGCCCATCGGCCCGCAGAAAGACCAAATGCCCAAACAGGATGTTGACCAACGTCACAACGCCTACCCCAAGGCCCGCAAGATACAACCGCCGCCCCAGCGAGCGCCGCTCGGCCCGAGTGTCCGTGGGCAGGGTGTCGATCGGCGGGCGTGATCTCAATCGACGTATCATCACCATTTCCTTTCAAGGCGTACCCGCTTGGGCACATACGTATCGTGTTCGGAGGAGAAGAAGAACCACTCCTCCGCATACGAAAACAGCCGGATAAAGCGGGCAATGTAAGACTGGAACAGGGTGTAGCCCGGCAAAAAGACAAAGGGCGCAAGCAGCTTGGGCCCCGCACCAATAACCTTTGACGCCAAGATGGCCACCAAATCGACGACAAACAGCCCCAGCTGGATCGCCAGCAAGACGACAAAGGCAAACAAACCATAGAGGCTGAAAAGCCAGATCAGATAAAACGGAAAGACCACCGAGGCGATCACATGGAAGACAAGAAATTCCGCCTGGTGAAAAAGCTCGCGCAGATTAAATTTGCCGTTCGTCGGATCGAGTGTGTTGGCGTG
>JBCDJA010000476.1:0-1696 GCA_038748465.1 Pseudomonadota bacterium | reverse complement strand
GGCCGCGGCAATGGTGAGGAAGGCATAGCCGCAGGTGGCGGTATTGGCGGCTGTAAACAGCGCCTGCACCGCTTGCACTGCCATGACGGGCAACTGCAAGCCGCCGTCGTCATAGTCGAAGGCGGCGCCGAAAAATCCTGCCTCTCGATAGGCATCAAGGGCGATTTTCACCTCGTCCGGCACGCGAACGCGCCCGCTCTCTAAGGTCGGCTCATTTGCATCGATGATTTGGGCCGTCGAGGCGAACTTATCCTCAGCCAGTTTGGTTGCCGTTTCCAAGATCGCCCTGACACTGTCCCCATCGTGGTCGGCAAAGCGCCCCTGGCCCAAAACCGAACCGATATCCAGGTGATCAAAGAGCTGAAATTCCAGCTCACGCGTTCCAATCATGATTTTCTTGCTCCCACTTTCCCTCGTGCTCCGGCCCTCTGTGAAGGGCCTCACATTAGTATACGGGCGTTTGATGCACTCCACCGATAAGGCTGGGCGTGTTTAATTATCACAGAAAAACTGTGAAAATTTGGATGCCTTGCTTTTTGTTGTAAATAGGGTTGTATCCCACCGTCAGCCCGGGCATTTATGCTGCAGTGCCGTCCTAGGATAGAGTCATATGGCTTTGCCACAACAATCGCAAAACCTCGAGGGCCTTGTTTGGCAACTTAACGATGCCCACGCGGGCCTCGATGCGACGACCGTGGTTGAATCGGTGCTGACCGACGGCCCGCTCAAGGGTGAGATTGCCCTTGTCTCGTCCTTCGGGGCGGAAAGCGCCCTGATGCTGCACATGGTTGCCAGGGTCGACCCCTCGACGCCGGTGGTGTTCCTGGAAACGGGCAAGCACTTTGCCGAAACGCTGGATTATCGCGACGGCCTGATTGAGCAATTCGGGCTCTCGGATGTGCGGTCGATCCATCCGGAATTGCGCACCCTTAACAAATACGATCCGGAAGGCAGCCTGCATGAGGCCGATCCGGATATGTGCTGCTTTATCCGCAAAGTGACGCCCCTTGACGATGCGATGCGCCCGTTCGATGCGTGGTTCACCGGCCGCAAGCGCTATCAGAGCGAAACGCGAGCGAAATTGCCGCATTTTGAGCTGGAGGCGGCGACAGGGCGCATCAAGGTGAACCCGCTGGCCGGATGGGGCCCGGAAGACGTCGAGGCCTATCGTGCCCAGCATGACCTCCCGCCCCACCCCCTCGTTGCCCGGAATTATCCCTCGATCGGGTGCGCCCCGTGCACCCGGCCCGTCAAGCCGGGCGAGGATCCGCGGGCAGGCCGCTGGGCCGGGATGGGCAAAACCGAATGCGGCATCCACGTTCGGTAGCCACGTCGGCGCTCGCTTTGCCCTGCGCCGCCAGAGCGGATCGCAGTGCGCCTCTTGTTCTCATATGCAACCCGCGCGAGGCTTCTCCCAACCAATAAAGGGAGGACGCAATGAGCGCAGGTGCATGCCGGCATAAAAAATTTTGGGGTTGGGGCTATGAGGACGAGCCCGTTCCGTTGGAAGAAGCGGCGGCCGTGCGGGCCCATATCGCCGGTCTCCTCGGACCGCTCGATGAGCCCTTGGCCGTCCCCACCGTTGGCGCCATCGATCTGCCTCGGCCCCGCCTTGAAGTGCCAAGCACGCTGCAGGCCATCGCCTCCGCCGAGCCAATCGATCGATTGACCCATGCTTATGGAAAGAGTTTTCCCG
>JBCDJA010000475.1:0-1723 GCA_038748465.1 Pseudomonadota bacterium | reverse complement strand
GCATAGCCAAGAAACTCGGTCGCGCCGTGGGTCTCTTTTAGTTCGAACCAAACGGTTTCGGTCGCCGCTTCGCCGGAGCCTGACCAAGCCGCCCGCGCTTCCTCGCGCTGACGACGCATCGCCGCCTCAAAACCGGCCATATCGAGCCCGAGCCCGCGCGAGCGCAGGGCATCTTGGGTAAGGTCGACCGGGAATCCGTAGGTGTCGTAAAGTTTGAACGCCACCTCTCCGGGAAGCGCCTCGCCGGTCATCTGCTCCACGGCTTCGTCAAGCAGCTTAAGGCCCCGATCGAGGGTGCGGCGGAACTTCTTTTCTTCGCCCTCGAGGGTTTCGGTAATCAAACTCTCAGCGCGCATAAGATCCGGATAGGCATTGCCCATTTCCCCAAGCAAGGCCGGCACAAGCCGTGCCATGAGCGGATCTGCAGCCCCAAGCAAGCGCGCATGGCGCATGGCCCGACGCATGATCCGGCGCAACACATAGCCGCGTCCCTCATTGGACGGAAGAACGCCATCGGCGATGAGAAAACAAGAGGCCCGCAAATGGTCGGCGATGACCCGGTGGCTTGCGCCATGGGGGCCGCCGGGCGAGGCGCCGGTGAGGTCTGCCGAGGCAGAAATCAGCCGGCGGAAAAGGTCCGTATCGTAATTATCATGCTCGCCTTGCAGCACGGCCGCAATACGCTCAAGGCCCATGCCGGTATAAATCGAGGGTTTCGGCAGGTCGCGCCGCTCGGTCGCGTTGACCTGCTCATATTGCATGAAGACAAGATTCCAGATCTCGATAAACCGGTCTCCATCTTCTTCCGCACTTCCCGGCGGCCCGCCCGGCACAGCCTCGCCGTGGTCGAAGAAGATCTCCGAACACGGACCGCAGGGACCTGTCTCGCCCATCGACCAGAAATTATCTGCCGTCGCAATGCGGATGATACGATCGTCGGGAAGACCAGCTACTTTTTTCCAGAGCGCATGGGCTTCCTCATCCTCGGCAAACACGGTCACAACAAGCCGATTGGCATCAAGGCCGTAGTCTTTTGTGACGAGCTCCCAGGCGAAGCTGATGGCGTCTTCCTTGAAATAATCGCCAAACGAAAAATTGCCCAACATCTCGAAAAAGGTGTGGTGCCGCGCGGTGTAGCCCACATTGTCAAGATCATTATGCTTACCGCCTGCGCGCACACATTTTTGCGATGAGGCAGCCCGGGCATAATCGCGGCTTTCCATCCCCGTAAAGACGTTCTTGAAGGGAACCATCCCGGCATTGGTGAACAAAAGCGTTGGATCGTTGTGGGGAACGAGCGGCGCTGAGGCAACGACCCGATGCCCCCGCTTTTCAAAGTAAGTGAGGAAGGTATTGCGAATATCGTTGAGACTTGTCATTGCGGCGCCTGAGCTAAAGGCCTCAGCCATAAGGCCTTTCCTATCTTGCCGCTGTTATCGCCCGGACGCTCGAGCCTTGTCCAGCCATGCCGAGAGGGGTGGCGAGGATTTGCCTTGGCCTCTTGCCTGCCTCTCTTGGTCTGCCCCCCCTTTGACCCGCTGCCCCCTGGCCCGCTGACCTAACGGCCTAACCCGCTCGTCGCACCCGCTCGCCGCACCGGGCTCGTCACACCGACACGACCTCGTCGGGGTCGCCACGAGACCCGCACCGTACGATGCCCGCATGGCACGGACCGGTCGGATGACGCTGCCCGACGACACGGCGGACGAGTTCCGCGCCGGGT
>JBCDJA010000474.1:0-1738 GCA_038748465.1 Pseudomonadota bacterium | reverse complement strand
TGGCGAGGCGCTGGCCCGCCTCCACACGCTTGCGGCGGACTTTAAACTCACACGGACGAACTCCCTCGGCCCGGATGCATGGGCCCCGTTTTTCAGGCCCCTCTCCGAGCGGGCAGACGACGTGGCCCCCGGCCTCAAAGCCGATATCACGGCGGAACTCGATTGGCTTTGCAACAACCGCCCCAGCGCGCTTCCCGCGGGCATCATCCACGCTGATCTGTTCCCGGACAATGTGTTTTTCCTCAATGGGCGCCTTGCCGGCGTCATCGATTTCTACTTTGCCTGCCACGATGCCCTCGTCTTTGATCTCGCTGTTGCCGTCAACGCCTGGTGTTTCGATGCAGATGATCGCTTTATCGAGGAGCGATGCACAGCCCTTCTTGAGGGCTATGAGGCTGTTCGCCCGCTTGATCCCAGGGAGCACGCCGCGCTCGCGTTCTATTGCCGCGGCACGGCTTTGCGCTTTTTGTTGACCCGGCTTCATGATTGGATCCATCACGTGCCTGGCAGCCTCGTCGCGCCCAAGGACCCACGCCAGTTCTTGGCGCGGCTGCACCATCACCGGCAAACACCCTTCTCGTGAGGGGCAGGCGGAGATCCAGGTGAAGCAAGTTACAATTTACACGGATGGTTCGAGCCTCGGCAATCCGGGCCCCGGTGGATGGGGCGCGGTCTTGCGCTACGGCGCGGCCGAGAAATGCCTCTCGGGGGCCGAAGCAGATACCACGAATAATCGGATGGAGCTGACCGCAACGATCGAGGCGTTGAACGCCTTGAAAGAACCCTGCGATGTTACGCTGTATACAGACTCTCAATATGTAAAAAACGGGATCCTCGATTGGATGCCGAAATGGCGTGCCAATAACTGGCGTACCGCCAACAAGAAACCGGTCAAAAATCAGGACCTGTGGCAGGCCTTAAGCGAGGCGGTGGGCCGCCACCAGGTCACCTGGAAGTGGGTTAAGGGCCATGCGGGCAACGAAGGCAACGAAAAGGCAGACAGCCTCGCCACCTCCGCCGCGCGCGACTTGGCCGCAGACTGACTACATATTAGCCAGCATATGGTCCGCACCGGACACCTTAAAGCCGCCGCCCTCATCCACGTAAAGCGCTTCGACCTTATTGTCGTTAAGCAGCATCGAATACCGCTGGCTGCGGGTGCCCATGCCAAACCCGGAGGCATCGAGCTCAAGGCCGAGAGCTTTGGTGAGAGCGGCATTCCCATCGGCCAACATCACGACGCTGTCGCCGGCTTTTTCCGATTGGCTCCACGCGCTCATGACGAAGGCATCATTGACGGAAACACAGGCGATCAGGCCCACACCCTTTGCCTTCAGGTCGTCCGTATGGGTCAAATAGCTCGGCAGATGTTGTGCCGAGCAGGTCGGCGTGAAGGCGCCGGGGACGGCAAAGAGCACAGCTTTCTGGCCGCCGAATAAGGCGTGGGTGGACACCTCTTCAGGGCCCTCGGCCCCCGCTTTCATCACTTTGACATCGGGTAGGGTGTCGCCAACTTTGATCGCCATTGGGGGTCCTCCATTCAGGGATTGCGAAACCTAAAAATCGCGAGACTTAACGCGTGCGAGACTCAACTGGGAGAGCGGGTGTAGAGCCGCTCACCGCCGGCACCATCGGTGCCGACAACCTGGCCGTTCTGCTCCAAAAGATCGAGATGGGCGCGCACCGACAGGGCCGCAGCCGGGTGTAAGCGCGGATCGACTGCCGCATAGATCGTTGC
>JBCDJA010000473.1:0-1773 GCA_038748465.1 Pseudomonadota bacterium | reverse complement strand
CGAGGCCATACCACGGAGACCCAAGCACCGACCGACCCGTCATCAAGGGCAGCATCCACGTCTCGCCATCGACGATTGCCGAACATTACCTTGCCGCCGGTCCGCTCAAGCAGGGTTTTAGCGATAAAGAAGCCCAACCCTAAGCCGCCCTTTCTGGCGACGGTATTCCTCGATCGATTTCGCGCGCTCAAGTAGGGCTCGCCAAGCCTTGCGAGGATTTCGGTTGAGAAGCCAGGCCCATCATCGAGGACAATGATCTTCACATCGTTTTGCGTCCAGGCGGATGCGATGAGGACTTTGGTAAGGGCGAAAGCAGAAGCGTTCTCAATAAGGTTTCGCAAGCCAAATAAAATCTCCGGCTTGCGCTCGATCACAGGCGCAGGGCCTTCTGAGGCTGCGGAGAGGGTTTCGTACATGATCGCGGGCGCTTCTGGGCCCTTTGCAAAGGGCGCTGCCGCGTCTTTCAACACCAGGTCGATGGCAGCGCTATGCAGAATCTCATCGCCGTCCACATCTTGTTGGGACAGCCTGCTCAAGATCTCGCGGCATCGTTTGGCCTGACTGACCAGCAGGGTCGCATCTTCTTTCAATAACTCAAGATCGAGGGATCCCGCCGGCCCTTCGGCCTCTTTCGCCATTTCTTTCGCCGTGACCTGTATTGTCGCCAGTGGCGTCCCGAGCTCGTGGGCGGCCGCGGCCGCCAGCCCGCCAATCGCGACAAGTTGCTCCTCCCGGGCCAACGCCATTTGGGTCGCCGCCAGGGCACTTTTCATTTGCCCCGCCTCCGCTGCGACGCGGTGCGCATAGATCGAGAAAAACGCGACCGCGAACGAAAGAGACGTCCAAATTCCGAATGTGTAAATCTTGGGGAGGGTCAGGCCACCCTCCGGCAACCAGGGGAGGGGTAGATGGACAAGAGCAACGGTGGTTTCGGCCAAAAAAGCCACAGCCGCGACCACCGCGGTCGCACGGAGCGGCAAGACGCTGGCGGCAATCGTTACCGGCGCAAGGATCAGAACCGCAAACGGATTGTTCAGACCGCCGGTGAACCCCAATAAGACCGATAATTGTATGATATCAAATGCAATTGAGGCTGCCGCCTCCCCGTCGGTCAAATAGTGTTGGGGCGAGAACCTCAGTGTCATGAAGAGATTAAGCCAGGCGCTTGCGGCGATCGCCCCGAGACACAATCCCAGCTCTAGCGGATAGCCAAGCGCATAATGCACAAGCAAAACCGCGCCCATCTGGCCAGCGACGGCGAACCATCTCAGTGTTGTCAGTGTACGGAGTCGGACCGGCCCACGCAAGGAACGGCGGGCTGCCTCCACGTCGCCGACCCAATCTAAAACCTCAAATAGTCTGAGGCCTGATCGCTTAGCACTTGCCTTCATCGGCCCATCCGATGGGGTTTGCCGAATAGGCTCGCGTTTGTCGTCGTTGAAGGTGACCATATTGTCTTGTAGACCCTGCACAGTGATTTGTTTAGGTCGGCATTGAGCGCGGCGTTACCAAGCAAAAGTACCCATGGAGAGACCCATTGCGTTTCAAGCACCTCGTTATTGCCTGTTGCACCCTGTTCATCGCGAGCTGTAGCGGTGGGACCGCCGATTATCGGCTTCCCGACGGGGCAATCGAATTATCCGATCAGTTTAGTGGCGATTTCACCCTGATCGACACCTCTGGTGAAACACGCACCGATGAGGATTTCCGGGGTAAAGTCTCAATCTTCTATTTCGGGTTCACCACGTGCCCGGATGTTTGTCCGCTTGCCCT
>JBCDJA010000472.1:0-1775 GCA_038748465.1 Pseudomonadota bacterium | reverse complement strand
TCGCCCATGGCTTCAAAGGCATTGCGGATCGGCTGCACGACAAAGGGCAGGGAATAGATCACCGAGCCGATGACAAGCCCTTGGAAGGTGAACGCCAATGACCGCCCCCCAAAGAGCGAGGCGATGGCCCCGCCCGGTCCATTCGGTCCCAGAGCAATCAACAGATAAAATCCAAGCACCGTTGGCGGCAGCACGAGGGGCAGGGCGACGATTGCCGCCACGGCCTCTTTCCAGCGGGCGGTGGATCGGGCCAGCCACCAGGCGAGCGGCGTGGAGACCACAAGCAAAATGGCCGTCGTCACCGCGGCGAGCATGAGGGTGAGGCGGATGGTCGGCCATAGACTGATCGGATCCATCAGCGCGGAGCCTCAGCTAGCGGAAGATCATAACCGGCTGCCTTGATCGCGGAACGGCCAGGCACTGAAGTGAGATAGGCCCAAAACGCCCGGGCGGCCTCATTGTCCTGAGCCCTTGTTAGCAACACCGCGTCTTGGGCCAGGGGCGCGTGGTGGCCCGACGGCACGAGCCAGACACTTGCAGCCGATTGCTCGCGCACTTGGGACCAGGCGACGAAGCCTGCATCGGCCGCCCCGCCAGCAACGAATTGATAGGTCTGGGCGATGGTTTGTCCGTAGACCAGCTTATCTCTAATCAGGTCTGTGAGGGAAAGCGCCTCAAGCGCTTGCAGGGCCGCGGCGCCATAAGGCGCCGTGCGGGGATTGGCAAGGGCGAGTGTGGCGATGTCGTCCGTGATGAGATGGTCTGGCGTGATTTGGCCCGTTGCCGCCGGCTTAAACAGCACGAGCCGGCCGATGGCGTAGGTGACTTGGGTCCCCGCCAGCGCCAAACCGGCTTGCACGGCCTGGGCGGGGCGCGTCTGGTCTGCGGCGAGGTAGAGGTCATACGGTGCGCCTTGGGTGATCTGCGCATAGAGCCCCCCCGTCGAGCCGGTGCTGAGGCGCACCAGATGGCCCGTCTCTCGTGTGAAGTCGCGGGCCAGAAGCCGCGCGGTTGCAGAAAAATTGGATGCAACGGCGACCTGCAGCAAGCTGGCAGAAGCCGGCCCACCCACAAGAAGCGCGACTGCGGTAATCATGACGCAGAACCACGGCATGTGGAGCCTTTCTCACCCTCGTTTTGGGGCCTTGAGCCTACGATGGCCGGGCGCCGCTTGACATAATTTACTGGTCGGGACAATTCACAGGCATGGCAAGACCACGACAATTTGAGCCCGAGGCCGTGCGCGAAGCGATTATGCTGGCGTTCCTCAAGGGCGGCTTTGACGGAACCTCCCTGTCGGACCTCGAGGCGGCGACAGGCCTTGGCCGGCGCAGTCTTTACAACACCTTCGGCGACAAACAGGCGATGTTTTCCCAGGCGCTGACCGATTTTGAGGGGGTGGCTGTGAGCGAGAACCTGGCGCCGCTGCTCCGGCCCGAGGCCGGGCTGTCTGCCATCGCGGACATGCTCAACCGCTTGCTCGGCCAATCGAAGACACCCGAGGGGCGGCTTGGTTGCTTGTTTTGCAACACCGCGCGGGAAACGGTGGCCAATGAACCCCCGATCCGGACCCAAGTCGCGGCCTATTTCGCGCGCGTCGAATCGGCTTTCAAGGCCGTGCTCGATCGCGCCCAAGCAACCGGTGAGCTCGACCCTGGGCGCGATACCGCCGGCTTGGCCGCCTTTTTCCTGGGGGTCGTCGTCGGCCTCAGTGTCATGGGCCGGGCGCAATTGGGCGAGCCGACCTTATCGGCGGTGATCGACGAGGCCTTAGC
>JBCDJA010000471.1:0-1780 GCA_038748465.1 Pseudomonadota bacterium | reverse complement strand
TGCCAATAAATCGCGCAATCGAGAAGGAGGATCGAGAGCGGAACGCTTAGCCAAATTGGGGCATCGAGCCAGTTAAAAAGACCGATCCCGGAGCCCGAGGCCCACAGCGCCGCGCCGACCGCCAAAAGCGGAAAGGCAATCCGCAAAAGCAGGGTGTCGATCACAACAAGCCCAGCATTCGCGACCCACCGGGTCAGGCGCGGCTTCACGCGCAGGCGGCTCGGTGCGGCCACCTCCCACACGACAAAGAGGGCAAGCGCGCTCACGAAAACAGCAAGCCGGATGGTCGGCTCATGGGTGATAATCGCGTCCATGCGGGTAAGGTGAGCGCTCTGACGGGCGCGTCAAGCCACAACCGCGTGAGGCCATTGGTGGAGGCAGGGGCAACTCCGCCAGCCCTCAGGGCCGCTGGTGGGACGGTTAATCCCGCGCATGTCGCCATCGGAGTGCGGCCGGCCGGCGATCTGTTGAGGGGCTTACACCACCCGGTGGCGCACCCGCGCGCTGTGCTCAATGGCGCCGGCGCGCAGCCGGTCGATCTCGAAATAATCGCGCATCAGCTCGAGGATGCGAAGCTCCTCCTGGCGCAAAATCTCATCGGCCGTCGCAACCTCAACGGCCGCGGCGTAGGCAGTTTCGCGCAGCGGCGGCGATAAGGCCTCCGCGATGAGGCCCAGGACAGTCGGTAAGCCCTCGCTTTCACTCATGATTTGCCCGCATTCCTCAGCAACGACCGCCAGTCGAGCGTGATCGAAATCGTGGAACACCGGAAACTTTCGCACCACCTCGCCGATGGTTTGCATCTCCGCATCGGACATCTCGCCGTCCGAGGCAGACATTAAAACCATGGCGTAAATCAAGGCCGAGTGGTGATTGATGACCTGGGTCACTTGGGGCTCTCCAATTGCTTGCTCCGCGGGGGGGACCATAAGCCATTGCAAGCGCGTCGGAAAAGGCCCCAATGCGCGACTTTCCCCCGCTTGCAGCGCGACCGGCCCAAAGCTACGGTGCGCGGCTAGTGGACAAGGGCCGGGGGGCCTGAGTGGGGAGAGATTGTCATGAGGCAGATGAACATCACCGCCAGTATGCTCGCGGCGGCCATCGGGGTTTTGGGGCTGAGCGTCGCCTCGCATGGCGCCAAAGCAGAGGCCCTGCCGGATTGGCTTGCCTGTGTCGATGAGAGCACCGTGGCAGCGCCCATGCGCGATGTTGGCCGTGACGCGGCCGAGGCCGATCGGGGGACGGGACTTGCCGGACGGCTTGGGGGCTTGCGGGTGCCGGATTTGAGCGAGGGCATCCCGGATATCGATCTAGGGGGTCTTGGCCGCAAACCGGACTTAAAAGATCTGCCGAACCTTATTCAGCGATATTCTCCGTCAGCAGATAGTGCCGAAAACCCCGAACTTTACGAGCATACGCGCTATGCCGGCATCGCCTATGCGATGTATGATGCAACGGCAGAGGGAGAAGATCCGCTAGCGGAATTTCCGAATGAGGAGCTCACCCTTGAGGGGCTGATTTACGGCGTGCCCGGTCGCAATACCGAGCGCAAAGGCCTGCCCGAGCCCCGCAAGACGCTCTATGGGTTTATTGCCAGCAGCAAAGACGGGGGGCGCCGTTACATCGTGTTTCGCGGCACCCAGCAGGTCGCCGAATGGGTGCGCAATTTGCAGGCCGCGCAAGTCGGCTTTGTGAGCCCTGGACAGGATCTCACCGGCGATCCCAAGGTGCATAGCGGCTTTTATCGGATTTTCGAGACCCTCGAGATCGAGAGCGGCGC
>JBCDJA010000470.1:0-1783 GCA_038748465.1 Pseudomonadota bacterium | reverse complement strand
GGCCTGCGCGATTATGTGCAGAAAAACAAATTCCCGTCCGTCGTCCTCGGCCTTTCGGGCGGGATCGACAGTGCCCTGACGGCAGCCGTGGCGGCCGATGCCTTGGGCCCTGACGCCGTACACTGCATTATGCTTCCCTCACGCTATACGAGCAATGAAAGCCTTAGCGATGCCGCCGAGTGCGCCGAACGGCTTGGGGTGAAACTCGATCAAGTGGCAATCGGCGCCCCCGTCCAAGGGGTTGAAGAGGCCTTGGGCCCCCTCTTCGAGGGGACATCGCCCGACATTACCGAGGAGAACATCCAATCGCGCTTGCGCGGTCTGTTGTTGATGGCCGTCTCCAACAAGTTTCAGCCGATGGTGCTCACCACTGGGAACAAATCCGAGGTGTCGGTGGGCTATGCCACCCTCTATGGCGACATGTGCGGCGGCTATAACGCGCTTAAGGACATCTACAAAACGGAAGTCTTTGCCCTGTGCGAATGGCGTAATGCCCATCATCCGCGCGGGGCCTTGGGCCCGGCAGGCCCGGTCATCCCCGATACCATCATCACCAAACCGCCGACGGCCGAGTTGCGGGAGGACCAAAAAGACGAGGACAGTTTGCCCCCCTATCCAGAACTTGACGCCATCCTGGCCGGGTTGGTGGAAGGGGAGAAGTCCGTGGCCGATCTTGTCGATGACGGGCATGATCCGGACACCGTCAAACGCATCGAGAACTTGCTCTATATTTCAGAGTATAAGCGACGGCAGGCTGCGCCGGGCGTTAAAATCAGTCTAAAGAATTTTGGGCGCGACCGGCGTTACCCGATAACAAACCGCTTCCGCACGGTTTGAGAAGGCCCGGTCGCGAGGCCGCACGGCCTGCGCTTCTTGCATCGCCTAAAACAGAACCGAGGGCAGCCAAGTCGCGAGGCCCGGAAACAACGCCAGCAGTGCGAGCGCCACAACCTGGATGCACACAAACGGGATGACCCCGCGATAAATCTCGGCCGTCTTCACGCTTTTGGGCGCCACACCGCGCAAATAAAACAGCGCAAACCCGAATGGCGGCGTGAGAAACGAGGTCTGCAGATTAATCGCCATCATGATGCCAAGCCATACCGGATCGAGCCCCATGCCCAACAGGGCGGGCGCAACCACCGGAACGACGACAAACACGATTTCGATAAAATCGAGAAAAAACCCAAGCAAAAACATGACCGCCATAACGGCAATCACCGCGCCAACTGTACCGCCGGGCAGGCTCTCTAGAAACGAGCTCACGGTCTCGTCGCCGCCGAGGGCGCGAAAGACAAGGCTGAAAAGCGTCGCGCCGATGAAGATCACGAACACCATGGTCGTGATGGTCACGGTTTGGGTCATGATGCCTTGAAGCGTGTTGCCGGGCCAAAGCCGCAGCAGGCTGACCGTCACGCCCCAAGCAACGAGCGCACAAAGCACAAAGCTCGCCCAAATGGCGGCTTGATCGGCGCCGGCCACCGTCTCGCGTCCGAGCCGCAAATCGAACATGCCCTGCAAGGCCAGTAGCCCGATCAAGGCAAGGCCGGCCGCGATGATGGGCAGGGTGCTGGGCCCGGTCTCGGCCTTTCGGCACAGACGAAATCCGGCAATGAGCACGGCGCCAATGGCCCCAACGGCCGCCGCTTCGGTGGGCGTTGTGATA
Organism: Pseudomonadota bacterium; assembly: GCA_038748465.1. GTDB lineage: Bacteria > Pseudomonadota > Alphaproteobacteria > M2410 > M2410 > JBCDJA01. The sequence goes on along the minus strand of JBCDJA010000470.1, from coordinate 117 downwards.
CCCGCTAAAATAGAGCCCAGTACACTGACGATCAGAAGGATGGGCGGGGCAAGGGTGCCGGCCACCCGGATGAGCCGCTCACCGGGGCTTATGGCTTGTTGGTCGTTCACCGGCGGG
>JBCDJA010000469.1:0-1861 GCA_038748465.1 Pseudomonadota bacterium | reverse complement strand
CCGAGAGCAACAAAAGCTGCGGGCCAGGATCGCTCAGAGGGTCCCGCGCCCGTCTCGCCGGCGGCTCCTCGACAACCACATGGGCATTGGTGCCGCCAACCCCGAACGAGCTGACCCCCGCCCGGCGAGGGACTGGTCCCCGCGGCCAGTCTCCCCCCTCGGACTGGATAAAGAAGGGAGAACGAGCGAAGTCGATCTTCGGGTTCGGGCTTTCAAAATGGGGTAGCGGCGGCAAGACCCCATCGCGCAGGCACAGGGCGGTCTTGATCAACCCGATAGCGCCAGAGGCTACATCCAGATGCCCAAGATTAGCCTTCACCGACCCCAAGGCACAAAAGCCCACATCGTCTGTCTGCGCACGAAAAGCCTGGGTGAGGCCGGCAACTTCAATCGGATCGCCAAGGGGCGTTGCGGTGCCGTGAGCCTCAACATATCCGATGGACCGGGCCGGGATGTCGCCCATGCCTAAGGCCAGGGAAATGGCCTCCGCTTGCCCCTCAGCACTCGGGGCTGTGTAACTCATCTTCTCGCCGCCATCATTGTTGGTGGCATAGCCCCTAATGACCGCGTGGATGGTGTCCTTGTCAGCGAGGGCATCCTCGAGCCGCTTGAGGAGCAACACCGCAGCGCCATTGCTAAAGACCGTGCCAGCGGCCGCGGCATCGAAGGGGCGGCATCGTCCGTCTGGGGAGAGCATGCCCCCTTCCCGATAGGCATAGCCCCGCCTTTGGGGCACGACGATGGTCACCCCGCCGGCAAGCGCCATGTCGCACTGATAAGCCTCAAGGTTCTGACAGGCGGTCGCGATGGCAACGAGCGAGGTGGAGCAGGCGGTTTGCACGGTCATCGCCGGGCCAGAGAGGCCAAACTTAAAAGCGACCCGGGTTGCCAAATAATCCTTATCGTTGCCGAGTTCGGTTTGCAGGGTGCCCACCTGGATCGACCGGACAAGCCGGTCCCTATAGGCCTCATCGGCACACAGATTGGCGAGCAGATAGGTATCCATATAACAGCCTGCAAAAACGCCGACCGAACCGGGATAGCGGGCTGGATCGTGGCCCGCCGCTTCCATGGCCTCCCAACAGATTTCCAGGAACATCCGGTGCTGCGGGTCCATGACCGCCGCCTCGCGCGGCAGCATGCCAAAGAAGCCTGCATCGAATTGATCGATATCCTCAAGCACGCCTCGGGCAAAGACCGGCCGCGCTCCCTCGCCCATCGCATCGTCTGGAAGCGGACAATCCGCCTGTGATGCATCGAACCGAGAGACGGTGTCGGCCCCGTTTTGTACATTCGTCCAAAACTCATCGACGGAGGCGGCGCCAGGAAACCGCCCAGCCATGCCGACAATGGCGATCCCACCCGGAGCCTCAATTTTCTCATCCGTCTTGCTCATGGTGCCTGCCTCGGCTGCTGGGATACGCGCCGGCGCATGCGCTCCCGCGCGTGGCGCATTTTGCCCGCTCGGTCCGGAGCCATGCCCTTTACAGGTCCCTGGGCGGGTTGATCCTCGGCACCAAGACGGGCCGCCAAAGCTGTCGGGGTTGCAGCCTCAAAAAGGACTGTGAAGTCAAACTCACGCTTCAGTGCCTCTACCAACAACGCATGGATACGGACCAATTGCACCGATTTGCCGCCGAGATCTGAAAAGCCGTCGTGCCGGCCGATAGGCGTTACCCCCAACACCTCTTCCCACTGGGCTGCAATCACGCGCTCAAGCTCGGTTGCCGGCGGCGCATAAGGAACCGCGAGGGCGGGCCTTGCCCGGCGCCGAGCCGATGCCATCGCGGCCCTAATCGCTGCAGCGGTTGTGAAACGCGTTGCTATCGTCTCGTAGATATCCGTCCTTGTACGGCTCGTT
>JBCDJA010000468.1:0-1951 GCA_038748465.1 Pseudomonadota bacterium | reverse complement strand
CTGACGGTCGAGGTGCTGCGGTTTAACATCCCCCAACCCGGCATGCTCAGTCCCCAGCCCGCCAGTAGTGCAAAAGTGCGCATAAGCCGCGCGCAAGCGGATGGGACGTTGGTGGAGAGCGAGCTCGTTTGGGTGCGCGTGTTTCTGAGCGGCGATCGGGACAATCCGTCATCGGAAGAACTGATCGAGCGGATTATCAAGAAGGTGGAGCGCGAGGTCCGCTAACCTTTACGCTTCGCCCCTGACGGCCGGTTTTGCTGCGATAAAACGAGCGGAGGCCTTGCGCGACAACAGCTTCCGAGCCGCGCCTAGGTTCCCGCCCCATCGCTTAGAGCGTCCTGCGGTGCATCGAGCGATACTGGGCCGGCGCGCATGCGTTTTTTCCGTTTCGTCTCGATGGGCACACCGGGCTCGTTCTTTGAGGTCCGGATGGTGAGGGACGTTTTGACGCTCGCCACATTGGGGGCGCTCGTCAAATGCTCGGTCAAAAAGTGCTGAAAGCTTGCCAGGTCGGTCGCGACGATTTTCAAGATAAAGTCGATCTCGCCTTGCAGCATGTGGCACTCGCGGACCATCGGGAACTGCGCCACGTGGTTTTCAAAGGCGAGCAGGTCGCTCTCCGCCTGGCTGTTAAGGCCAACCATTGCAAACACCGTCACCTGGTACCCGAGCGCAGGCGGGTTGATTTGGGCGTGATAGCCCTCAATGATGCCGGCGTCCTCTAGAGCGCGCATGCGGCGCAGGCACGGTGGGGCCGAGATACCGACCCGTTTGGCCAGTTCCACATTTGTGATGCGGCCCTCGGCCTGAAGCTCGGTGAGGATTCGGGTATCGATTGGGTCTAATTTATTGCGTTGCATGGCCGTCTTGAGTGTTTCTTCCCTCGCTTTTGGTATCAGAATCGTGCGCAGTTGCGCAATAAAATTGTGCATGACGGTAATTTTTTGAAATGAATGCGCCCACGCCCATCCTCTGGACCCTGACCGACGGGCGCCGCGGCATGGAAAATCAATGCGTCGGCTTGGCCGAACGCCTTGCCGAAACCCAAGGCTGGCCGTTTGAGATCAAAACCATTTCGCCCGGCAAACCGTGGTCTTATTTGCCCGAAAGCCTTGCCGGCAGGCCCTGGCCCGCCCCCTTTAAGGCCCTCACGGACGCCGACCGATCTGCCCTCGCGCCGCCTTGGCCAGATATCCTGATCGGCTGCGGGCGCCAATCCATGGCCTATTCCATTACCATCCGTAAGCGGAACCAAGGCAATACATTCACCGTCCAAACGCAGGCGCCAAAACTTCCCCTTTCGCAATTCGATCTGATTATCCCGCCCGAGCACGATAATGTGTCCGGCGCCAATGTGTTTCCGATCCTCGGCAGCCCCCATCGCATCACCCCATCACGGATCGCGCGCGAGGCGCTGGCGGCAAGCGAGCGCTTTGCCAGCCTGCCGCGCCCCCTTGTCGGCGTCTTGATCGGCGGCAAAAGCCGGCATTATCCGTACACACCAAGCGATGTGGACCGGCATATTATGGCCCTGCGCCGCCTCCGTCATGAGGGCTATGGGGTGCTTGTCACCCTCTCGCGGCGCACCGGGCCCGAGGCGTCGGACCGCTACCGGGAGGGCCTGCGTAGTGACGGCATTTGGCTGTGGGACGGGTCTGGGGATAACCCCTATTTCGCCTTGCTGGGGCTATCGGACACGCTCCTCGTCACGGAAGATTCGACCAATATGGTGACCGAGGCTACGGCAACCGGCAAACCGGTCTATTTGCTCACGCTCGAAGGGGGTGCGGCAAAGTTCAACCAATTCCACGCCACGCTGCTTGAGCGCGGCATCGTGCGCCGGTTCGAAGGACGCCTTGAGCCCTATTCCTACACACCGCTCGATGAAACCGGGCGGGCCGCTGCCGAAATTGCCAGGCGATACCGCGCCTACCGCGATCACAAGGTTGAG
>JBCDJA010000467.1:0-1971 GCA_038748465.1 Pseudomonadota bacterium | reverse complement strand
GCCCCAAGCCCCCCGGACGCGAGGAAATAAAACAACAGGGAGCAAACGCGATGGCCGTTCGTGTCGAAAAGAAGGGGCCGGTAACCACGGTCATCCACAGCCGTCCAGAGGTTCGCAATGCCATGGATCCGGAAAGCGCGGAGGCGCTGGAAGCGGCGTTCTTGGCCTTTGACGCCGATCCAGAGGCGAGTGTGGCGGTGTTCTATGGCGAGGGCGGAGCGTTTTGCGCCGGGTGGGATCTTAGTTTCGCCGCCTCGTTAAAAGGTGAAACGAACCCGCTGGCTGCGCTCGACTTCACCGATGATGAGAGCCGCGCTCCCCGCGGGCCGATGGGGCCGAGCCGGCTTGCTTTATCAAAACCGGTCATTGCCGCGGTTGCGGGCCCCGCAGTGGCCGGCGGCTTCGAGCTTGCTTTGTGGTGCGATTTGCGGGTTGTGGAAGAGAACGCCTATTTTGGCGTTTATTGCCGGCGCTGGGGTATTCCTCTCATCGATGGCGGAACCGTCCGTCTGCCTCGTATTATTGGCCGGGGGCGGGCCCTCGACCTCATTTTGACCGGGCGCAAGGTCGAGGCGGACGAAGCGCTCCGCATGGGGCTGTGTGACCGGGTTGTGGCGCCCGGCGCCGCGCGGGACGCCGCCGAGGCCTTGGCCGCCGACATTGCGCGTTTTCCGCAAACTTGCGTGCGCGCCGACCGGCAATCTGTCTTCGCTCAAGAGGGCCTCGATGAGGCCTCTGCGCTCCGCTCTGAATGGGCGATCAGTTCAAGGGTTGTTGAGCAAGAAGGGCTTGACGGTGCGACCCGGTTTAAGTCCGGCAAAGGTCGGCACGGTGATTTTGGAGACATTGCCTGACACGCGATCCGTCAGACCAATGAGGGAAAATAGGGTGCTCGAGCGCCCAATAGGAACAAAAGGGCAAGACAATGCGACCGATCGATTACATTGACAGGGGGGCACTTTATGCCAAGGACCGTCCCTTCGTTGCCGGCGAGGATGGGGCTTATACGTTCGCTGAGATGCAGTCCCTCTCAGGATCGATCGCCGAGGCGATGTATGCCCAGGGCTTTAAGGTCGGCGATTCCGCGGCGGTGTTCTCGCCCAACAATGCCTTAGCCGTGGTTTGTGTGATGTCGGTGTTGCGCGCAGGCGGCGCGTGGGTGCCGGTCAATGTGCGCAATGCCCCAAGCACCAATGCTGCGTTTATGGGGTATGTGGACACCCATTGGATCTTCTTCCATTCCTCCGTGTTGGACGCGGTTGAAACCATTGTTGCCGATATTCCGAGTTTGAAGGGCGTTGTCTGCATCGATTCGGCGAATACGCCGTACCCATCCCTTGAGACATTTCGTGCCAAGGGGGCCGGCACCGCCTTGCCCGATTGGTCAGATCCCTTCGGTGCGCCGGATGTCGTGTTTTCCCGTTGGCCGACCGGCGGCACGACAGGCCCCTCGAAGGGGGTTGAAATCAGCAATCGGTCGATCTCCACAATGATTGAGTTGGGCCTAAAGCACTATGTGGGGGACCGAACCGACGACATCGTTCACCTGGCTGTTGCCCCCATCACCCATGCGGCGGGGGTGATCATCACCATCTTTGCCGCCGTCGGTGGCGGGACGATTGTCTTGCCGGGATTTGATGCGCCGACCGTGCTTAAAACGATTGAGACGGCGCGTGTGACCCATATTTTTCTTCCGCCGACCGCCTTTTACGGCCTGCTTGATGAGGCGGCCCGCAACACCTATGACACATCAAGCTTGCGGCAAATTATCATTGCCGCTGCTCCGGTGGCGCCGGAGAAACTTCGCGAGGGCGTAAAGCGCTTTGGCCCAGTGATTGCCCAATGTTTCGGCCAGGCCGAGTCGCCCATGATGGTGTCCTGGATGCGGCCGGAGATTCTGGCTGCGGCAGCGCAAGGCGAGCATCCGGAACGGGTGGCAAGTTGTGGGCAGATCACCTCAGCGACCCAGGT
>JBCDJA010000466.1:0-1976 GCA_038748465.1 Pseudomonadota bacterium | reverse complement strand
GCAGCCCTGTCCTTAACCGGCACGAGGCTGATTGCGGCGGCTGGCAGGTCGGCGGCCAAGAGCCCATCGACGAGGGCAGCATGGATCGCGGTTGAGGAATGGAAGCTTTCTTTGCCCCCGCGCAAGATCACGGCATTGCCCGATTTGAGGCAAAGGGCGCCTGCATCGGCGGTCACGTTGGGGCGGCTTTCGTAGATAATGCCGATCACGCCGAGGGGCACGCGGACCCGGGCGATATGAAGCCCATTGGGACGTTCCCAGGCGCGGATCGTGGTGCCGACCGGGTCCTCGAGGGCAGCGATATCGTCCACCCCAAGGGCGATGCCCGCGAGGCGTTTTTCATCGAGCCGCAAGCGATCGGTGAGGGCTGGACCAAGGCCACTGGCGGCGGCTGCCTCAAGGTCGAGCCGATTGGCCCTAAGAATGTCAGGGGCCCGGTCGCGAATGGCTTGGGCCATGGCCCTGAGGGCAGCGGTCTTTTGCTGGGTCGTTGCCCGCGACAGGGTGCGCGACGCGCGGCGCGCGTCCTCTCCAAGGGAGGCCATGGTCGCGGCAAGATCTTCGGCGCCGGCGGATTGCGCGCCCAACGGAACGGCTTCAACTGAACTCATACGGGCTTCTCTTTAGGCTTGATGGCCGGGCGTTTGGGGTGCGCCTCGCTGGTTTCTTGGCCACTTTGTTTCTGGCCGATTTCTTCCTGTCGTTGTGCCGCGCTCTCGTCCAACCCTAGGGAGTTCGGCGAGGCGGGGCGATTGACGGCCGTCACGACCAGATCATCGCGATGGATCATCTCCGAGCGGCCACGGTAACCGAGGACCGCCTCAATATCACGGGTTTTGCGCCCCAAGATGGCCTCCGCGTCGTCGGCGGCATAGGCGACAAGGCCGCGGGCAAGCTCCCGGCCGTCCAAATCCGCGACGATGACCGCGTCGCCGCGCCCGAACGTGCCCGTTAGGGCCTTGACCCCGGCCGGCAGCAGGCTGCGACCTGCAAGCAGGGCCGCCTCGGCGCCCGGATCGATGGTCAGGGTGCCGGTGGGAGCAAGGCTCGCGGCGATCCAATTTTTGCGGGCGGCCCGGGGGGTCGATCTCGGTTCGAACCAGGTCGCCCGTTCGCCGGCCAAAAGCCGGGCGAGGGGATGGTGCGCCACGCCGCTTGCGATCGCCACATGGCATCCGGCGCCCACGGCAATGCGCGCGGCAGCAAGTTTCGTGACCATGCCGCCGGAGCCCACAGCCTCGGCCGTGCGGGCGGGTGCCTCGCCGCCCATGGCCTCGATTTCGGGCGTAATATCCGCGACCTGCTCGATAAGACGGGCGCTCGGGTCCCGGCGTGGGTCGGCCGTGTAAAGCCCATCGATGTCTGACAAGAGCACAAGGCAATCCGCGCTCACCATGGCCGCAACCCGGGCCGCCAGCCGGTCGTTGTCGCCGTAGCGGATTTCGGTGGTCGCGACCGTATCGTTTTCGTTCACGACCGGGATCGCGCCGACCTTAAACAAGGTCTCCAACGTGTTGCGGGCGTTGAGATAGCGTCGCCGCTCCTCGGTGTCGGCAAGGGTGATAAGGATTTGCGCGGTTTTTAGGCCCTGGGCGCCAAGGATCTCCCGATAGGCATGCGCGAGGTCGATTTGCCCGGCCGCCGCCGCGGCCTGGCTTTCCTCAAGCCTCAGCTCTCCCTCGGGAAGCGACAGGGCACGCCGTCCAAGGGCGATGGCACCAGAGGACACGAGAAGCACATCCGTGCCGCGTTCAAGGAGCGGAGTGAGATCTTCGGCAAGGGCAGCCAGCCAGCCCCGGTTCAACTCGTTCGTCTGCCGATCGATCAGCAAGGACGAGCCGATCTTGACCACAATGCGCTGAGCCGCAGCAAGGGGGGGGCCAGCAGGAGGCCTGTCGTTCGCCATGTCGTTAGGGCTCCCACCTTTTGTGGCTGCCCGGCGCGCGCTCTAGCGCGCTTTCCGCGCGGAATGCTTC
>JBCDJA010000465.1:0-1992 GCA_038748465.1 Pseudomonadota bacterium | reverse complement strand
GTTGATGGTGGTGCCCCCGACCGACAGCGGGAAGCCGGCGAGCAAACTGGCCATGCGCGCCACATTCCGGTTATCCTCGCCCGCTTGGTTCGCGCAACCGAGGATCACATCGCCGGTTCTGTCCCAATCAACACCGGCATGGCGCGCCATGAGCGCCCGAACCGGATGAGCGGCCAGATCGTCAGTCCGCGTATGGGCCAGACTGCCCGCAAATTTGCCGATGGGCGTCCGGACCGCATCGCACAGAAACACATGCTTTTGGCTCATCGCCTCAAACCCTCTCCGGCCTCGACCGTTAACCGATTACACTTTAGCCAGTGTGCCGCCATCGATTGGCAAAGCGATACCGGTTGTGTAGGAGGATTCGTCCGAGGCCAGATAAAGCGCGCCATAGGCCATTTCATCGGGGGTGCCGGCCCGGCCCATGGGCGAGAGCGCCTTGGCCGAGGCCGGGTCGTCAAACACCGACATCACGCTCTCGATCATCGGCGTTTCGGTAAAACCTGGGCACAACGCATTGGTGCGGATTTTATCATCCGCATAGGCAAGCGCCATGGACCGGGCAAGATTGATAATGGCGCCCTTGGCCGTGCAATAGGCGTGCGCGTCGGCTAGCCCGACAAGCCCAACGACGCTCGCAACATGAATGATCGACCCGCCGCCCGCGGCCTTCATATGGGGGATCGTGTGCTTGCTCATATAATAAAGCGAGTGCAGGTTAATGCCCATCACTTCGTGCCATTTGTCCGTCGGCGTTGTATCCACGGGGTTCATGGAGCCTGGGCTTTTCTCACCCCAGCTATAGCCGACACCGGCCCCATTAACCAAAATATCGACCCGGCCAAAGTGATCCACGGTCGCCTTAATGGCCGCCTCGCACTCGGCTTCCACCGAGACATCGGCACCAAGGGAGATCGCCGTTCCTCCCGCCTTCTCGATGCTGGCGGCCACCGCATCAGATTTGCTCTGTGTCCGGTTTACACAGGCGACCTTGGCACCTTCCTTGGCAAAAACTTCAGCACAAGCCTGGCCGATGCCTGAGCCTGCACCGGTGACAATTGCAATTTTTCCGCTCAAACGACCCATCTTGGATTCCCTTCCTGTTTGCGTGCCGGTCTTCTTGCCGGCAAATTCGGTGGCGCTTTCGGTCGGCTGACCCTGCGCACGACGGCGCCCAAAAAGACGCCAGCCCGCTTTTTTTGTCTCTGTCATGGTGGTTCCCCCAATTTACTCTTTTGATTGATTTCGCCGGCACCAAAGCCGCTCCAAACCGGGCCCTTAAGCAAACGCCGCGTCGGGCAAGGTCATCACCTCGTCGATCCAACGCCCGATATGCCGGCGGATAACGCGCTCGGCGCGCGCCCCATCGCCGGTGCTCAAGGCCTCGGCAATGGCCGGATAGTCTTTGAAATGACGCCTACGGAAGGCATCGGAGATCATCGGCTGCAATTGCACGCGCACCAAGTGCACCTGAATGTTTGGCAGCATGAGACCGAGCTCGCGATTGCCGGAAATCTCGGTCAGCAGCTCGTAGAATTGGCGCCGGTATTCATGAAAGCTGGCGCCAATGGGATGCACCTCGAAACGCAGAATTTTGCCGATCGCCTCGTCAAAGCGGGCGCGATTATCACCCACATCCATCCGGTCGGCCGCCAAGCGCGCAGCAAGGCCTGCAAGCGCTGACTGGATTTGCAAAATGTCGATGACCTCTTGGCGCGAGAGATGGCGAATGCACGCGCCCTTGTGCCGCGACAGGGTGACAATCCCCTGGGCGGAAAGCCGCTTCAGCGCCTCGCGCACCGAGCCGCGACTGACCCCGCATTGCTGGGCCACATCCACTTCCACAAGGCGCTGGCCGGGCACATAGAGCCCGGAAAGCAGCCGGTAGAGAATATCTTCAACCACCTTCTCCGAGGAGCTAACCGGCTCCTCGCCGGCCTCATGGCCCACACCGGGGCCTGGCCGGATGCCAGTGCGGGGGCCCGCCCGATG
>JBCDJA010000464.1:0-1994 GCA_038748465.1 Pseudomonadota bacterium | reverse complement strand
TCTGATCGACAGCCCGGACAAAACCCCGCTGTTGCAGCTTGGGGGCGGGGCGAGCAAGATTTTCGCCCCCGATGGGCAGCAAATCAGCGAGGACTTGCCCCACGATCAGGAAGGGCTCGTCTTTGCGGACATCGATTTGGGAATGATTTCGCTCGCTAAAGCGGTCGCTGATCCCGCTGGGCATTATTCGCGGCCAGACGTAACCCAACTTCTCGTCAACCGCGAAAAACGCAGCCCCGTACGAAGCATTGCAGACGCGCAGAACGAGGCCAAGCAGGAGCCGGCTTCCGAGCCGTCACCGGGCACGCCGCCCAATCTCGAGATTGTCGCCCGGTCCTCTTGATCGGACCCTCCCCCGGGTGAGCGAACGACACCCAAAACGCTCATCAAGCCAGGAAAGACCAAACGGCAACCAATCACACCTAACGGGAACCGAACGCACCTATAAGTGAGGCCCTATGCAACGCAGCAGACCCGACGACTACGAACCGCCTTACCCGACCTACGGCATCGGCGAAGTATCCGGCGATGTGAAAAAAGCGCAGCCGGAGTATATTTGCTCTTTGGTCGGTGTGCAGAGCCTTGAGCCCGGGGCGGGCGAGGCGCTGACCCAGCGCATCCTGGGCCTTTTGACCGCAGATGATGTCGGCAAGCCCAAACATGTGGAGCGGGCGAGGGAGTCGCGGGACAATGCGGGGTATGCCAATGACGTGCTCATGCCCTATTGGATGAGTGCTGAAGAGATGTCCCAGTTTTGGGCGCGACCGGATGTGCAGGCCTTGCTGGACGAGCCGCTGGAGGGGCCCGTTGGGTGGTGGCGTGAATCGTTCCATGCGCCGCTCACGGGGCTCGATTCAAGCTCAACCCAACCTGATATGCGGTGGGGATTAGGCCGGTATCTGGAGCAAAAACTAGAGCGGTTTCACTCCTATTTTGGATCGATGCGCGACCGGGTGTCAGACTTTCTTTCTGGCGCTGCGGACGGCGAGGCCGGGCAAATCGCAGCGGGTCAAACGGTCGAAAGCTTTGGCAATCGGCTGCGGGTTGCAGATCTGCCGGACAAGATTTGTTTTATCCGCGGGCCCTTCGGATGGCGGAAGGCAACCCCGGAGCAGGTTGTTGCCTTTGAAGCCGACATGCTTCCGATTTTTGAGGCCGGTACAAACTATCTGCGCGACAATCCCATCGATGCCAATTGCATGAGCTCGCGCTTTTTGTGGGAGGTGGATCGAGGCCTTGACACTGAGGTTGATGTGAATGTGGTGGCTTGGTTTTTGACCTTGAAAGACCTTGAGGAATGGACACACCATCACCCGACGCATCTTGCGATCTTCGGTGGGTTTCACAAATTCATGCGGCGCTTTGAGGGTCAAGTGCGCCTAACGGCAGGACACGAAGTCATTGTCGTGCCACAGGGCCAGGCTGTGATGGAGTATGTGAATTGCCATCCCAAAACCGGCATGCTGCCTTACTTCCCCGCCCAGCGGGTGGAGCCCCAGGCGCGCAAAGCGGCTGCGTAATGACGGCCGGGTCCGTGACGGGGCGGTTTACGGGGCCGTGGCCGTGATTGTCAGGATGGTTGGGACGGCGCTTGTCGCGCTGATCGGATTTCTGTTGTTTTGGCCGACCCCGGTGGATCCCGTCGCTTGGGAGGCACCGGCCAGTGCCGGTTACACCGGCGCCTATGCGCCAAATACGGCGCTCGCCTCCCTTGAGCGAATTTCCCTCAACGGTCTACACGGGCCGGAGGACGTGGCGGCAAAGGAGGAAGGCGGAGGCCTCTTTCTTTACACGTCGAGCCAAGAAGGCGACATTCTAAAGATTGATCCGCGTACGAATACTGTTTTGCCCTTTGCGACAACAGGGGGCGTGCCCTTGGGCATGGAGTTTGATGCAGGCGGCAATTTGATTGTCGCGGACGCGTTTCGCGGGCTGTTGTCGATCGCTGAGGATGGGACAGTTAGTGTGTTGACCGATGAGGTTGATGGCACTCC
>JBCDJA010000463.1:0-2013 GCA_038748465.1 Pseudomonadota bacterium | reverse complement strand
CCAACCCAGGGCCCAGGCCTCATCTTTGTCACCCTGCCGGTTGCCTTCGGACAAATGCCTTTCGGGGGCCTCATCGCCCTCATCTTTTTTGTGCTGGCCGCCATTGCGGCGCTTACCTCCTCGATCTCCCTATTGGAGATCATTGTTTCATGGCTTGAGGAGAAGGTGCGTTGGCCAAGGATCGTCAGTGCGGGGGCGGTGGGGCTTGCGTGCTTCGCGCTCGGCATCGCTACGGTACTCTCATTCAATGCCTGGAGCGATGTGAGACCCCTTGCTGGGACGGGCCTCCTCGAATCCGCCACGCTCTTCGATTTGAAGGATTTTATCGCGACCAAGGTGTGCCTGCCGATTGGAGGGCTGATGATCGCAATTTTTGTGGCCTTCATCCTGCCAAGACCCATCACCCAGGATGAGTTGGGGCTCGGCGATGGTGCCTTTGCCCTTTGGCGGCTGCTTGTGGCCGGGGCAGCCATCCCGGCAACCATCGGTGTCCTGCTGATTTCAGTTGGCCTGATCTAAGCCACGCGGCCAAGTGGGGCGTCCATAGAAACACAGAACAGGATCCTGGGAGGATTGAAACATGGACGATGACCTCGATGCCATGGCGCTCGACTATCACCGCTATCCCGTCCCGGGAAAGCTCCGCATAGAGCCGACCAAACGCATGGTCAATCAGCGGGACTTGGCGCTTGCCTATTCGCCAGGCGTTGCGGCGGCCTGCCGCGAGATCGTCGCCAACCCCCTTGCCGCCTCGGATATGACGGCCCGCGCCAATTTGGTCGCCGTCATCTCGAACGGTACCGCGGTGCTGGGGCTCGGTGCCATCGGGCCCCTTGCCTCCAAACCCGTTATGGAGGGCAAAGCGGTCCTGTTTAAAAAGTTCGCCGGGATCGATGTGTTCGATATCGAAGTCGATGAGACGGATCCGGACAAACTGATCGACATCATCCGGGCCTTGGAGCCCACTTTCGGTGGCATCAATCTGGAGGATATCAAGGCACCGGAATGTTTTGAGGTGGAGGCCGGCTGCCGCGAGCGCATGGGCATACCCGTCTTCCACGATGATCAGCATGGAACGGCGATCTGCGTGGCGGCGGCGGTGCGCAACGGCCTTGCGGTGGCCCGCAAGGAGCTAAAAAAATGCCGGGTGGTTTGCGCGGGCGCCGGGGCGGCGGCCCTGGCCTGCCTCGATTTGTTGATCGCTCAAGGGGTGGACCGGAAACGGGTGACGGTGTGCGATGCCGAGGGCGTCGTCTATGCCGGCCGCGAGAGCGGCATGGACCCCTACAAAGCCCGTTACGCGTCAGAGACCAAGGCCCGGACCTTGGAAGACGCGCTCTCGGGTGCGGATGTTTTTCTGGGTCTTTCGGCGCCCAACATCGTGCGCCCCGAATGGCTAAAGAAAATGGGCAAAAACCCGCTCATCCTCGCGCTAGCCAATCCGGACCCGGAAATTGCGCCGGAGGCTGCGGCCGAAGCCCGCCCGGACGCCATCATTGCCACGGGGCGGTCGGACTACCCAAACCAGGTCAATAACGTTCTGTGTTTCCCGTTTATCTTCCGGGGAGCGCTTGATGTGGGCGCTCGGGCGATCAACGAAACGATGAAGATCGCCGCGGTGGAAGCCATTGCCGAGCTGGCCCGGGCCGAACCCTCCGACATTGTGGCCCGCGCTTATGCCAATGAGCGGCTGCATTTCGGGCGCAAATACATTCTCCCAAAGCCCTTCGACCCGCGGCTTATTCTGGCGATCGCCCCAGCCGTCGCGAAAGCCGCTATGGACAGCGGGGTTGCACGTCGCCCCATCGAGGATTTCAATGACTACCGACGTAATCTCAGTAAGTTTGTGTACAAATCGGGCCAGGTCATGGAACCGATTTTCGAGGCGGCGCGCCGGGCACCCAAACGGGTTGTCTATGCGGAAGGGGAGGACCCTCGGGTTTTGCGCGCAGTGCAAATTTTGCTCGATGAAGGCCTTATCGTTCCGCTGCTCGTCGGCCGCCAAGCAATCAT
>JBCDJA010000462.1:0-2022 GCA_038748465.1 Pseudomonadota bacterium | reverse complement strand
TGCCCATCTCACTTGCCGTGCTTTTGTCCCTCGCGCTCAGCCTGTTTGAGAGCCTCAACGGCGGCAAGCATGCCTATTTCGATGCGGCGGTCATGCTTTTGTTTTTCCTCTTGATCGGGCGTTATCTAGACCGGCAATTGCGGGCCCGCACCCAATCGGCGGCGCGTGATCTCTTGGCCCTCCAAACCGTCACGGTACGCCGTTTTGAGCCGGACGGATCGCTTGTCTCCCAGGCTGCCGGCGATGTGCGCCCCGGGGACCGGCTGCTGTTAACGCCGGGAGACCGGGTTGCGGTCGACAGCGAGGTGGTAAACGGATCGTCATCGGTTGATATGTCCTTGGTGACGGGGGAGAGCCGCCCGGTAGAGGTCGGGCCCGGCACAGTGCTCCACGCCGGCGTGGTGAACGGGTCCAATCAACTCATCCTGAAGGCGCGCTCCACGCTCGAAACATCCCTCGTCGCGGAGCTTGCGCGGCTCATCGAGGCTGGCTCCCAGGCCAGGTCTCGCTATGTTCGGTTGGCGGACAAAGCCGCGCGCGCCTATGTGCCGCTTGTGCATGGGGCCGCGCTCGCGACGTTTCTTGTCTGGCTCGGTCCGATGGGCGGGGATTTGCGCGCGGCGGTGCTCGCAGCCATGGCGGTACTGATCATCACCTGCCCGTGCGCGCTTGGCCTTGCTGCCCCCGCGGTGCATGTGGTGGCGAGCGGGCGGCTGTTTCGCCAGGGCATTCTCGTTCGCTCCGGGGACGGCCTAGAGCGTCTTGCCGAGGCCGATTGCTTTGTCTTTGACAAAACCGGCACACTGACCCTCGGCAAGCCAAGCCTTGTGAACCGGGGCGCGATCGCGCCGGAGCGCCTGCAAAGGGCCGCCACCCTTGCCCGGGCCAGCAATCACCCCCTTGCCCAAGCCCTTGCCGAGGCAGCAGGGCCAGGCCCGGTTGAGCCCACCGTCGAGGAACATTCAGGGTATGGATTGTCCGTAGACCTAGACGGCAAAGAGGTTCGCCTCGGTCAGCGCGAGTGGGCGCGGGTCGCCCCGTCGGTGCCTCATCCGGCCCAATCGGGATCGCAGATTTGGTTGACCGAGGCGGGAGAAGCGCCGGTGTGTTTTGTTTTCGAGGACACGCTTCGGCCCGACGCGGCTGACACCCTCGCAGCGCTCAAACGCAAGGCCATCCCGGTGGTGATGCTGAGCGGGGATGAAACCTCGGTCGTTGCCTCGGTTGCGGCCGAGCTTGGCCTTGACGACTGGCGGGCCCGGATGACCCCCCAGGACAAGGTCGTCTACTTGCAGGCCCTCAAGGCCGAGGGCAAAAAGGTCGCCATGGTTGGCGATGGGCTCAACGATGCGCCCTCGCTCGCCCACGCCCATGTGTCGCTTTCGCCCGGCACAGCGGCCGATGCGGCCCAGGCAGCGGCCGATTTTATTTTCTTAGGGCAGAACCTCAGGGCCGTTGACGTGGCGCGGACCGTGTCCACCCACGCCCATCGCCGGGTGCAGGAGAATTTCCGGTTTGCGGGGATTTACAATGTGGTGGCGATCCCGCTGGCGTTTTTCGGTTACGTCACGCCCCTGGTGGCGGCCCTTGCCATGTCCGGGTCATCGATTGTCGTGACGCTGAATGCGCTGCGTCGCCCGCGCCTTCCGGTCACTCGTCCGTCTGCTGATATAACTCGCTAGCGGGGAGCGGGATGGAAGTCATCGTGATTTTAATCCCGGCCGCCCTCTTTTTAGGCTTGCTCGGGCTCGGTGCGTTTTTGTGGGCCTTGCGGTCAGACCAATTCGACGATCTTGAGGGCGCTGCCGAGCGCATTTTGTCCGATGACGATCTAGAAGCGCCCGACGATCCGCCAACCGACGGCAGGCCCTGACAAAGGCCTCAAGGCCGGCCGGCCCGCCCGCGCCCAGGAGCTCGAGCGCGCCAGCTCAACCGTCCCGTTAGGCCGGATCGGCAACTGCAGCATCGTCCGTTGCCGGCACCTCGGGCACCATATCCCGGTAGGCATGCCAGGTCGCATGG
>JBCDJA010000461.1:0-2063 GCA_038748465.1 Pseudomonadota bacterium | reverse complement strand
TGGAAGCCGCCTTCGCCCTGCACGGGCTCGATAATAATCGCCGCAACTTTGTCGGCCTCGACGTCGGTCTTAAACAGCCAGTCTAGGGTAAGCAGAGTATGGTCGTCGGAAAGGCCATGGGCTTGCGCGGGGAAGGGAAGCCGATAAATGTCGCTCGGGAAGGGGCCGAAGCCCGCCTTATACGGAACGACCTTGCCTGTCAGGGCCCCCGTGAACATGGTGCGCCCGTGGAAGGCGCCCGTGAAGGCCACAATGCCGGGCCGCTTTGTGTAGGCCCGGGCAATCTTGATCGAGTTCTCGACCGCTTCGGCCCCGGTGGAGGCAAAGAATGTCTTGTTTGGCCCATCACCCGGCGCCAATTTGTTGAGTCTCTCGGCGAGGTCGATGTAGCTTTCATAGCCCAAGACCTGAAAGGCCGTATGGGTGAAGCGCTGCAGCTGCGCCTCAATGGCCGCCATAATTTTGGGGTGGCGATGGCCAAAATTGAGCACGGCAATGCCGCCGGCAAAATCGATGTACCGTCGGCCCTCAACATCCCATACTTCGCTGTTCTCAGCGCGGTCGGCGAAGATCGGCATCATGGTTGAAACACCGCGTGCGACCGCCGCGTGACGGCGGGCCAACAGGTCTTCATTCGTTGTCATCCTCGGTCCTCCTTGTTGGGGGTCACCCGTTCATGCCACCAAGGCACAAATACTTTGTCTCAAGATATTCAGCTATGCCCTCAACAGCGCCTTCCCGGCCGACGCCGGATTGCTTCATGCCGCCAAAAGGCGCGACCTCTGTTGAGATAATCCCGTCATTAATGCCAATCATGCCGTAATCGAGCTTCTCGGCGATGCCCCAAACGCGGGCTATGTTGGAGGCATAGAAATACGCCGCAAGGCCAAAGGGCGTGTCATTGGCGAGCGCGATGGCCTCTTCATCGGTGTCAAAACGATAGAGCGCAGCCACCGGGCCGAAGATCTCCTCGTCAAAGACGGCCATGTCGCGCGTTGTATCTGTTAGCACCGTTGGCTGATAAAAGCGGCCACCCAGGGCGTGGCGCGCTCCGCCTGTAACGGCCGACGCGCCCTTGTTCATCGCCTCATCCACCAGGCGTTCGACCTTAGTGAGCGCCTCATCGTTGATCAGCGGTCCCTGTTGGGCGCCGGGCTCGAAGCCGGGGGATACTTTGAGGGCTTTGACCGCCGCGGCCAATTTCTCCGCAAACGCATCGTAAACGGAGGACTGTACGAAAATCCGATTGGCGCAGACGCAGGTCTGGCCCGTATTGCGGTATTTGGAGGCCATTGCCCCCACCACGGCGGCATCAAGGTCCGCATCGTCAAACACAATAAAGGGTGCGTTGCCACCAAGTTCTAAGGACAAGCGTTTGATCGTATCGGCGCTGTCGCGCATTAGGATGCGTCCAACCTCCGTCGACCCCGTGAAGGAGAGTTTGCGCACGATGGGGCTTGCCGTGAGGGTTTGTGCAACGGGGATCGGGTCTTTCGCGGTGAGGACATTAAAGACACCCGGCGGGAAGCCGGCTTCTTCGGCCAAAGCCGCAAGCGCCAAGGCGCATAGGGGCGTATCCTCTGCTGGCTTCACAATCACAGTGCATCCGGCAGCAAGAGCGGGCGCGCATTTGCGTGTGATCATCGCGATGGGGAAATTCCATGGCGTCACCGCAGCACAGACGCCAACAGGCTGGGTGAGGGTAAGCAACCGCTTGTCCGGCGCGTGGTTGGGGATGACCCGTCCATAGGTGCGTTTGGCCTCCTCGGCGAACCATTCAACAAACGAGGCGCCATACGCTACCTCGCCTTTAGACTCCGCCAGAGGTTTGCCCTGCTCGGCGGTCATCAGAGTGGCAAGCTCGTCCGTGTGCTTAACAATAAGCTGAAACCATTTTTGCAAAAGCGCCGCGCGGTCCTTGCCTGTCCGCTGGCGCCAGTCGGCGAAAGCGCGGTCGGCGGCAGCGATGGCGGCTTGTGTTTCCCCCGCACCCAGATCTGCAACGCGCGTCAGCACCTCATCGGTCGCAGGATCGGTGACCTCAAACGTCGTACCGCTCGCGG
>JBCDJA010000460.1:0-2066 GCA_038748465.1 Pseudomonadota bacterium | reverse complement strand
CGCCACCAATCGGCCAAGCGGCGGGGCCGCCCAGGCGATCTTCGATGCGGCAGAAGCGGCCCGGGTGGAATCGGTTGGGGCCCGGGCCATGGCCGGCGTTGCTCAAAACCTTGATGCACTCCAGGACAAACGCTGTCGTGAGAAAAACTTCGAACGGGCAACGGACCGACAAAACGCGCCGATGCCTGAGATTATTGGGCTTTTGGTGCGCGAGGCCTTGAGCGGCGCCCCGGTGCCTGACAGCGCCAAGGCCCTGGTGGCAAGTTGGCGCCCGTTTATCGAGGACCGGGCCAGCGACACCCTCGCCGCCCTTGACGCCGCGTGCGATGATCAAGCGGCCTTCGCCGATTTGGCGCGCAAACTCATCGATGAGCTCGATTTTGGCGAAACGCCGGACGAGGCCGGGTCGCCCGATGAGGACGACAGGGCCAACGACCAGGACCGACCGCCGGAAAACGACGACCAGCAGGACGGTACCAGCGACCAATCCGGGCCCGAGCCTGACGGGTTCTCCTCGCGCGATCTCGATTTTTCCCAAGACATGTCGAGCGAAGAAGGCGATCAGCGCATCGATATCGACGCACAAATGGCCGCCGAGCTTGCCGAATCGGACTCCGATGGCGAGGGGGACACGCCGTTTCGCCCCTCCTTTACCGGCGAGGGGCCGCCCGACCCAAACGCCTATCATCCGTTTACGACCGAATTTGACGAGATCGTTCAGGCCGAAGACCTCTGCGATGCCGAGGAGCTGGACCGGCTCCGGCGGCAGCTCGACCAACAATTGACGAACCTTCAAGGGGTGGTTGGGCGATTGGCCAATCGTCTGCAGCGCCGTCTGCTGGCGCAGCAAAACCGCACCTGGCAATTCGATCTCGAAGAGGGGGTGCTGGACACCTCGCGACTTGCCCGCGTGATTGCAGATCCGAGCAACCCCCTCTCTTACATGATGGAAGACGATATCCAATTTCGCGATACCATCGTCACCCTGCTGATCGATAATTCCGGTTCCATGCGCGGTCGCCCGATTATGGTCGCCGCCACCTGCGCCGATATTTTGGCCCGAACCCTGGAGCGGTGCTCGGTTAAGGTCGAGATATTGGGCTTTACCACCCGCGCCTGGAAGGGCGGACGCACCAAGGAGAAATGGTTGCAGTCCGGCAAGCCCCCGCGCCCCGGCCGCCTCAACGATCTCCGCCACGTGATCTACAAACCCGCCGACATGCCCTGGCGTCGCGCGCGACCCAATATGGGCCTGATGCTGAAAGAAGGTCTCCTTAAGGAGAATGTCGACGGGGAAGCCCTGATCTGGGCGTCGCAAAGGCTGATGACCCGGCCAGAGCAGCGGCGCATCTTGATGGTGATTTCTGACGGTGCTCCGGTGGACGACGAGACGAGTTCAAAGAATTCGATCAATTATCTGGAGCGGCACCTGCGCCAGGTTATTGGCGATCTGGAAGGCGCATCCCCGATTGAACTCTTGGCGATCGGCATTGGCCATGATGTGACGCGCTATTATTCCCGGGCGGTTACCATCATCGATGCCGAGCAATTGGGCGGCGCGATGACCGAAAAGCTCGCGGAATTGTTCGACGATCAGCCGGACCCGCGGGGACACCGCGCACGCGGGCCCTCGGGCGAGCCGCCGGCACGCACAAAGCAGCGCGGGGATGGACGCATCGGCCCTGCGGCGGATCAGTATTACGGTCCCGGTCGCGGCCTCGGTCAGGCGGCAGTCCGCCGCGGCCGCGCCGTGCGCTGATGGGCCGGCTCCCCCCGATCGCCGGCCTGGCACTTTGCGGCCTCCTTACTGCCGCCATGCTTGCCGGGCCGTCACGTGCCGCCGATGAGGCCGACCCCTATGGCCGGCCGGTCGAGACCACCATTCGGGCAATCCCGTTCGATCCGGACGATCCCGACAACACCTCCCTTGGTGACCTGACCTATGTGTCCGGCTTTGAACTTCAGTCCTATGACAAGTCCTTTGGCGGCTATTCAGGCCTTGCTCTTTATGGGGATAATCGCTTCCTGGCGGTGAGCGATACGGGCACCTGGCTGCATGGGACCCT
>JBCDJA010000459.1:0-2100 GCA_038748465.1 Pseudomonadota bacterium | reverse complement strand
GGGAGACAAACCCGTCCGTGAGGGACGCATCCCGGCCCACCTTCTAGGCGTCGACCGCTCCGAGGACGTTCCATCCACAAGCCATTTCACGATCGTCGATGGGGCCGGCAACATCGTCACCATGACGACAACGATTGAGGCGGCGTTCGGCAGCCATGTGTTTGCCGGGGGGTTCCTTCTCAACAATCAGTTGCGCGATTTTAATCGGCAGCCCCGCCAAAACGGGCAGCTGATGGCCAACGCGCCAGCGCCCGGAAAACGCCCCCGCTCGTCCATGTCGCCGACCCTTGTCTTCGATGCGGACGGCGCACCGGTGTTGGCGATCGGCTCACCAGGGGGCCCTGCCATCATCGGCTATGTCACCAAAACGCTGATCGGGGTGTTGGATTGGGGCCTCAGTGTCCAGGCCGCCATCGATCTGCCGAACGCGATCAACATGAACCGCGCGAAGACCGCCCTTGAGCAAGGGGGCTTTCGCGGTCAGGTGATCAAACAGCTGGTGGATCGGGGCCATGACCTGACCTTTGTCCCCCTCACCAGCGGGCTGCATGGGATCGCTCTGACGGCGGAGGGCCTTGACGGTGGGGCAGACCCCCGCCGCGAGGGGGTGGTGCTCTCAGAATAGCCGCCAGGGCGTCGTTCCGGCGACACACGCGTCCGGACGGCGTCACTTTGGGGCTCGTCAATTCGGGAGCTGGTCGACCACCTCTCCCGACAAGAGCCGCATCTCGGCCGCGGCAAGCGAGCGCGGCTGCTGTTCGGTAACGCCGAGACCGCTCAACAGGCTCGCGGCAAAGGCGGTGCGGTTGCCAAGGGTGGTTTTCGCAAGCGGCAAATTCTGCGACCTCAGCTCACTGACAAGCGCGTCAGACAGGCGTGCCCGCGCGGGCACCCGGTTCAGCACCATAAGCGCGTCCCGGTTCAACTGATCGATAATCTCCAGCGTCGCCCAGGTTGCCCAAACGTCCATCGGACTGAGTTGCAGGGGCACCAAGACGAAATCGGAAATCTTGATGGCGGCCTTTGCTTCGGCCTCCATATGGGGCGGCGTGTCCAGCAGCAGGATGTCGACCTTTCGGGCGAGGCGCGCGATCTCGCTTTGCGCGCGCCAGCCGGATGCGAGGACCAGGTCTATAAAGTCCTCCTTGTCCTCAAACCGCCCCTCGCGCATGCCGTACCACTTCGCCAGGCTTTCCTGAGGGTCCAGATCGATCAGCCCAACACGGCACGAAGGCCCGGCAAGGGCAGACGCCATATGCGCCGCGATCGACGTTTTGCCCACGCCTCCCTTACGCTGTGCAATCGTCACGATTCTTGCCATGGCACCGGTATCCCGTGCTGGTTTTGCATGGAACGGGAGTGCGATGGATTAGATCGCCTGTCAACCGCGCGGCCCGTGGCGCCATCTTCCGTAATTCCGCTATGGAATTCAGTCTGTTACACCGGCGTAATAGACGAGCGCCCGCAAACGACCTGCACCAAGCAAGCAAAAACGAACACATGCGGAAGTGATTCGCCGCCCGATTAGGTGTTTTGGGGCGGGGTTGCTGTCGCACGTGGCAAGATGAGAAGAAAATCCGTACCGGCCTCATCGCTTTTCTGCAGCGCCAGGCTGCCCCCATGGGCCGCGGCAAGATCGCTTGCAATCGACAGCCCAAGCCCCGTGCCGCCAGGGCGGTTGGCACTTGTGAAAGGTTGGAACAGCCGCTCGCGGGCGGCCTCCGGAATGCCGGGACCGGTATCAGAAATGATGAGGCGCTGCTCCGTATCCGTCTCTTCCCAATGGACGATGATCGTGCGCTCGCGCCCCTCCGGCAGGGTCCGAAGAGCCTGGGCGGCGTTGCGAAATAAGTTAAGCAAAATACGGAACACATGGTCTGGATCGGCGTAGAGGGCCGCCCCCTCGGGAAGCCGGGCATCGACCCCCACATCCGCCCCCTCGCCAAGGCCTGCTGTCACCGTGACATCGCGGATTAAAGCCGCAAGGTTGAACGAGCGGGGCCGGGGGGCCGCCTCCTCCGCCTTGCCGTATTTCAAGGTGTTGGTGCACAAATCGACGGCGCGATCGATTGAGCCCACAAGCTTGGGCGCGAGACGAAT
>JBCDJA010000458.1:0-2111 GCA_038748465.1 Pseudomonadota bacterium | reverse complement strand
GCTCGACCCAGGCCGTGGCGAGGACCCATTGGGTCCGGGCGCGCAAGGGGCCGTAATCGTCCCGGTCCTGAAGAGCGTGACCCACCTCATGGGTTGCCACGGTGACAGCCGTGAGCGAGCGGCCGGTGAAATTTGGCGGTGTTAGGCGCACCGCTTTCGCCTTCGGGTCGTAATGATCGCCCATCGGCGTTTCCTCGACCCGGACGTAATCAAGCCCCGCCTTATCCAAAAGGTGGCGCGCAAGCTCGCCCCCGGAGCCGGGGAAATCGCCCCGCTCGGCCTGATATTTTCGCATGATCGAGCGCACCCAAAGGCTCGGTCCGAACAGAACCGCCACAAAGAGGGCGCCCCCAACAAGTAGTGCAACTGGCATCGTGCTCGCTCTCCAATCCCACAGACATGGCGTGGGGCGAGGGCGGTTCAAGCGGTTTTGCGTGCTGACCTTAGGTTAGGCGGCGCGGGGCAGCTGCGCCCATTCGGCCGTCACCTCCACCATGGCTGTGGCAAGTTGCTCAAGTTCCTCGTCGTTGAGGATAAAGGGCGGGGTTGCATAGATGATCGAGCCAAAGGGGCGCACAAGCACGCCTTTCTCGATAAAGCGGGTTTTGAGCCAGGGAATGTTGTCGAGCCCGTCGATCTCAATGACGCCGATTGCCCCGCGCACCCGAACGTCTTTGACGCGGGGAAGCGAGCGGGCCGGCTCAAGCAGCTCCCGAAAGCCGCGTTCGATCCGCGCGACCTGGGCCATGCGCGGTTCGGCCTCAAACAAATCGAGGGAGGCGTGGGCCGCAGCGCAGCCAAGCGGGTTGCCCATATAGGTCGGCCCATGCATCAGCGCGGCGTCCGGATCGTCAGACAAAAACGGCTCGCTGACCTTGGACGAGGAGACCGTTGCCGCAAAGGGCAGGGTGCCCCCAGTGAGCGCCTTTGAGAGGGTCAGGATGTCGGGCACAACGCCGTGGCCGGAACAGATGAACATCGTTCCCGTACGCCCAAAACCCGTCATAATCTCATCGAAGATCAGCAGCATGTCCTGCTCATCGCAGGCGGCCCGGATAAAGCGCAGCACGTCAGCGCTGTAAAATTGCATGCCCCCCGCCCCGAGGATCCAGGGCTCGATGATGACCCCGGCGAGGGTGTGGCGCTGTTCGGTCAAGGTGCGCAGGAAACGCGCCTTGGTCTCGGGCGTCTGCGGCAGCGGCAAGCGGATTTGCGGCAGGATGGAGCCCCGAAACGCCTCATGGAAGCCTTCGTCGGGGTCGCTCACTGACATCGCGCCCGTTGTGTCCCCATGATACCCGCCGTCAAAACAGATAAACGCTGTGTGCGGCGCATCAGCACTCGCGTCGCCCCGGTTGCGCCAATATTGGATCGCCATTTTTAGGGCGACTTCCACACTCACCGATCCGCTCTCGGAGAAAAAGATCCGGTCCAACGGGCGAGGCAGATGGCCGATCAGCCGTTCGGCCAGCCGGCAAACGGGCTCATGCAACAGCCCCCCCATCATGACATGGGGCATCGCATCCAATTGCGCGCGAACGGCGCCGACAATATGCGGGTGATTATAGCCGTGGCAGGCTGTCCACCAGCTGGAGGTGCCGTCCACCAGCTGTGTGCCGTCGGCCAAAATGACGCGCGAACCGGCGGTCCCGGTCACCGGAACCGGCCGTGGCGCGGTCTTCATTTGGGTGTAAGGCAACCACAGATGGGGCAGCCCGGCCTCGATCCACGGGCCCTCGAGATCAGGCGGGGACGACATCGCAAACGGGTGCTGTCGCGGTTGTCGATTGACACTGGCAGGAGGCCCCCGCGCAGGAGCCGCGGGCACTCTTTGCCTCACTGTCGGGTGTGTTGGCGCGTTCAGGGGTCTCGGGGCTTTCGGCGACCACCATGGGCTTAAGGCCCAGCGCGTCGAACAATTTGCGGTCTTTGTCCGTTTCGGGATTTTTCGTCGTCAGCAATTGCTCGCCAAGGAAGATGGAGTTGGCACCCGCCAGGAAGGCGAGGGCCTGCACCTCATCGCTCATCTCCTCCCGGCCGGCGGAAAGGCGAACCATAGAGCGCGGCATGACAAGGCGGGCGACCGCAATCGTGCGGACAAATTCGAGCGG
>JBCDJA010000457.1:0-2154 GCA_038748465.1 Pseudomonadota bacterium | reverse complement strand
GGGCAATCGGTCGGATGCTGCAATGCTATGGCGACCTTGCCCTCAACCTCGGCCCCGGCGCCAACTCCAACCTGAGCACCAACGCCACCCCAAGCGCGGCGGACGGATCGATGGCGCTGCTTACCCAAGCGATGGCCTTGATTGCCTGGGCCAGCGAAACCTTTGACGGAGAGGTGAGGCAAGCGCGCAAGCGCCTCCCGCCCGATCCCTCGGTGCTTGCCGCAGAGATCTGCAGACGCGCGGCCGATCCGGCTCTAACGCTCGGCGATATCGCATCGACGTTTGGGATCACCGAGCGGCGCGTGCAGCAAGTGCTTGCGCTCCAGGGAGGCACCTTTAGGCGCCTGGTGCGGGAGGAGAGGCTGACGCGCGCAGCCCGGGCGCTTGCCGGGCCGACCGGGCAGAGCGTCCTAGAGATTGCCCTGTCAGCCGGCTTTAGCGATCTGTCCCACTTCTCCCGGTGCTTTAAAGACCGCTATGGGTGCTCGCCCAGCGCCTATCGGATTTCGCATAGGGACAACTAGGTTTCGCATTCGCCCAAGACGGATTGGATAAGTCCTCCTTAGTCTGCCCCAAAATCCTCGATGGGCGAGGCGACCTAAAAGGAGTGACAGATGCCCCTCGACTTTGCGTTTTCATCAGACCAAGTCGCGCTGCGCAAACAGGCCCGCGCCCTTGCCAAGGACCACCTGTCCCAAGTGCGTGGGCTCACCCAGCACCTCCCAACGGCCCGCGAGCGGTTTGTTGCGAGCAAACCCATCTATGAACGCGTTATTGCCGAGGGGTTTTTGCGCCGGCTTATCCCGGCCCCGTTTGGTGGCGAGGGGAGCGGTCTTGTTGACATGGCGGTCGTGGCCGAGGAGTTCCACGCTGAGGACGTCAATGTCTCTTTGACCCTGTTTGCCAACCTACTGGGGCTGATGCCGGTTTTCATCGGTGCGAATGATGAGCAAAAAGAGCGCCTGATTGCGCCTTTCCTTGAGGCGTCCGGCGCGCCGCTTGCCGCGCTTGCCAACAGCGAGCCCGGGGGCAGCGCGAATTTCGATGTGGATGCAGAAGAGGGAGGCACACGGACAGTTGCGACCTTCGAGGATGGCGCTTATGTGATCGACGGGGTGAAACAATGGGTGTCGAGTGCAACCGGTTGGGACGGCAAGGGGGCGGATCTTCTTTCCGTTGTCTGCCGTTCGGACTTGACGGTGCCCATGCCGGATGCGCTGTCAATTCTCGTTGTCACCGGACCGATCGAGGGGATTGAAACCCTCCGCGATGCCGAGATGATTGGTCACCGGGCCCATCTTTGCCCCCGGTTTCGTTTGAATAAGGTCCGTGTGCCGGCGCATAATCTCATTGGGCCGGCGGGGTGCGCGCGTGACATTGTTGCGGCCTCCTTTACCGGCACTGCGGCACTTGTGGGCGTGATGGGGGTTGCGGTGATGCGGGCGGCGTTTAACGCGACCTTGGCCTTTGCAAAGCGCGAGCGGCGTGGCGGGCCGCATCCGATCATCGAGCACCAGGCGGTGGGATATGCCCTGGCCGATGCGAAGACACGGATCGAGGCGGCGCGATCCTTAGCGTGGCGGGCTTGCTGGGCGGCGGATGCCGGCCATCCCGGTGCTGAGGAGCTGGCCTTGCAGTCTAAGGTCTATGGCTCGGAAACGGCAGTTCAGGTGATTACGGACCTTATCCGCATTGTCGGCATCGATGCCTATGACCGGGAGGAGCAACCACTTGCCGGGTTGCTCGCGGACGCATTGGCGTTCCCGCTGTTCGATGGCGGCAATATGGGTGTGCGCCGGCGCCAGATGCATGCGCTTTTGTCCGGCGAGGCGTATGATCCGCTCGCAACGATTGGGTAAGGCATGAGCGGGGGTTGTCCTGCCGAAGGCGGGGCGGAGCAGGCACAGGCGCCAAAGCCTCACCCAAGCTTCACCCAGCCGGAAGGAGCGTGCCTGCGCACGCGCCAAACCCCACCCGAAACCCATCGCCTTGCGCATGGCCCCGCAAGGTCGCGGTATCCCCGTCCTCCAAAAAGCTGCGCTCCACGCCGCCGTTAAGGGACAGCGGTTCTTTACCGCCCCAGCTTAGCTCAAGAAGGGAACCGCGTGTATGCTTCTCGGGGCCGGAAATCGTTCCCGACCCCAACGGATCGGC
>JBCDJA010000456.1:0-2180 GCA_038748465.1 Pseudomonadota bacterium | reverse complement strand
GGGGTCGGCCCCCACGGGGTCGCCTACCAGGCCGAGATTTTAGCCATTCGGGCCGATACCCCGGGTAGCTGCGCCACGTCGTGCAGCTACAGCGATACCAATCTTGCCAATGCCGTCGATTATGCCGTCGCTCAGGGGGCAGACGTTATCAACCTCAGCCTTGGCGGCGAGGTGACTCTGACAAACTTCAACACCTCTATCATCAATGCGGTCACGGGCGGCGTGTTCGTGGTTATTTCCGCGGGCAATGACGGGTTTGCCCGGCCCTCCCAATCGGCACTCGTGGCATGGGATGCCGCGATCCGGGGCGATATGATCATCGCCGGCGCCAGCGATGCGACAGATGCCATTGCAAGCTTCAACAATGATGCGGGCGCCTATGGCTCGGTTTATCTCACAGCGCCGGGTGTGGATATCATTGCCGCTGCCCTTGGCGGGACCTATTCTGCCGTCAGCGGAACATCGTTCTCGGCGCCGCATATTGCCGGGGCGGCCGCCCTCCTGAAGGATCAATTCCCCTCCCTAACGGGTCCGCAGATTGCCCAAATCTTGTTGTCCTCCGGGCGCGATGCTGGCGCAGTGGGCGTTGACACAGTCTTCGGCTCTGGGATCCTCGACGTGGATGAGGCGTTCGATGCTGCGGGCTCGCTCTCGGTGACGTCAACGGGCGGCACGCTGGGCGGCCTTGATGCATCGACCATCGATCTTGGTCCATCCTTCGGCGATGCGTTGACCCACCATGGCGGGCTCGGCGCAACAATCGTGCTTGATGCCTTCGGCAGGCCTTATCTCGCCCCGCTTGATCGGCAGCTCTCGGAGGAAACCGCGGCTTTTGCGCTCGGCGATGCGCTGACCGACCGGCAATCGGCCCGGATTGCAAACCGTGTCGATGATGAGCGATTGTCCTTTTATGCCTCAGCAGATGATCCTCTAACGGATGGACTTTGGCTCAATGAGAGCGAAGCTGCATTGCACGAGGATTCCGACCGCGATTATGAATCAGCTTACGTTCAATCCTTCGCCAATCGCGTGAAAATAGGATTTGCCGTCAACGCGGATGCCGCTCACTTTGTGGGTGCCAAGATTGGCGCGGACAATGCTGGCGGGGCGTTCCTAAGCCCGTCCTTTGCCTCCGATCAGGCCGGCCTCAGGGCCGATGAAGAGCTGTCTGCCTCGTTTAGCCGGCGGCTCGGCGAGGGCTGGCGGGCAACCTTTACGGTGGCGGGGGAGACCAGCGATGGGCAAGGCCGGTCCGCGCCCCGTGACGTCCAGGACGAGGCGCATACGCGTTTAGCGCAGGTTGAGGCTGTGCGCCGGGTTGGCGATGTCGGCATCGGGGTCGGTGTAACGAGCCGGTTTGAGGCGGGCAGCGTACTCGGCTCGCGCTCAAGCGGGGCCTTGGCCCTCGGCGAGGCGGCCCAGAGTACCGAGATCACCTTGGCAGCCGATAAAACAATCCGTGGGCTCACCGTCTTCGGCGAGGCTGGGTTCGGTCGTACGACCGTCGATGGCGCGTCCGGTAGCTTGCTTGGCATTGATGGTCCGTTGATGACGACGCAATTCCGCCTCGGGATCACCGGCCAAAGCGCCCTGGCGCAAGGCGATGTTTGGGGTCTTGGCCTTGCCCAACCGTTGCGGGTCGAAAACGGCACGGTGCGGATCGACCGGGCAATCGGGTGGGATTACAGCACGTCAAGCCCTGTTATGACGTCGGGCGAGGCGGGCCTCAGCCCCTCGGGCCGCGCGCTCGACTTGGAGCTGTTTTACCGGCGGGCGCTTCTCGATCGGTTGGCGCTCGAAGTCAATCTTTTGCATCAGCTCGCGCCTGGCCATGTCGCGGCCGCAAGTGATGAGACCCATGCCCTTGTCCGTTTCGTGACGGACTTTTAAATCGTCCGGACCGCAACGATAGCTTGGACTAAAAAGAGCCCCGCTCGGCGGGGCCTTTGTTGTGCGTGATGGGCCTTTATCCGCCAGCGAAGATCCGCAGATCGTCGAAATGTTGGTGGAAATTGAACAGGAAGACGAGATACGCCCCGTAAAGCCCAAGGAGGATGAACGCTTCAAGGCGCGTCAACTCCTTGCCCGTCGTCATAAAGGGGAGCAGGAAGAGCGCGGCAATCCCCATAATGATGATGTCGATCGTGAAGAACGAATTGACCGGGATGCCCCCATCGGTC
>JBCDJA010000455.1:0-2181 GCA_038748465.1 Pseudomonadota bacterium | reverse complement strand
CGCGGTAGCGTCTGTCATAGGCTGCGCGTTTGACGGTCCGTACTCTAAGGGGCGTTACTTCGCTGCGCGGTAAAGGGTGATGGAAACCTCGTTCCCGCCCCGCGAATAATTGATGCCCTCAACCCGGTCGAGGGCTTGAAGCGTCAGGTTGAGTTCCTCAGCGCGCGTCAGGAAAGCCGGCTCGTTGCGCTTTTCGATAAAGGCGACCGCGCGCGGGTCCGAGGCCAACAGGTCCGCCGCGCCGTCCGGATTGGCAAGCCGGGTTTCGGTGCCCATCAAAAACACAAAGCTCGGCTCCCGATAGCCGGAGGACGCCACGGGGGCCGTGCCGTCGGTGTGCTTGGCCACGAGGCCCGCCATGGTGCGGCTCACATCGATTTTATGAAGGTGCGGGGCCGCGACCTCCAGAAGGGCAATATACAGAATGACAGCGGTTGCGAGTGCCGCGCCGGCCGCCTTCAGAAAATCCGCCCGCCACGCAATATAGGCGGTTCCCAGCACTGCAAGGATAGCAAGGGCGGCGAAGGGCACCAGATGGGCCACCAAGCCCGGCCCATAGAAAAACGGCAGCACCACCACACAAAGGCTCAAGGCTCCGCCCACCAGCACAAACAGCCCAATGGCAATGCGTCCGGCAAGGCCCGAGGCGATTTTGGCGGCAAGCCCTGAGGGCTCGCGCGCAGCGCCGGTGATGAGCGCAGCGGCCATCAGAGCATAGGCCGGGTAGGTCGGCATGGAATAATGGGGCAGCTTGGTGACAACGATCTCAAACAACAAGAAGGGCAAGATCGCCCAGGAGAGCAGGATCGTCATTTCCGTTTGGCGTCGTTGGCGGATCGCATAGACAAAGGCGGGGATGAGAAAGAGCGTGCCCGGCCAAAAGGTGACATTGATCAGGGAGGCGTAATAACCGGGGATGCCCCAATGGCCTTCCATCGCCCGGTAAAGCTTCTTCCACAGGTCGATGCCCACCGCCTCGCGATAGAATGTGCCCTCGGTCGCGAAATAAACGGCGATCCCCCAAGGAAGGGTCAGCACCAACAAGAGCGCCAAGCCGCGCAAGGGCCTCAGGGAGGCAAGCCACCGCCGGTCGCCGCCAAAGGCCAGCATGCCGCCCATCGTCAGAAGCACCACCAGCGGCTGGATCGGCCCTTTGATCAGCAGGCCAACCGATAGCGCAAGCCAAAATCCCATTGCCGACCAAAAGCCGAATTCTAGCTCTGGCCGCCTGGCCGCCAGATAGGCTTTGATCATAAAGCCCTGGGCGGCAATGACCGTCGCAAGCAGCACCGCGTCGGTTTTGGAGATATTGGCTTCGGCGATCAGGGACACGGTTGCCGCCAAAAAACCGGCCGCAATGAGACCCGTCTCAGGATCGAACATCAATCGCCCGACCCAAAACATAAACCAGACCGCCAAAATGGCGCCGAGCACCGAGGGCAGCCGATAGGTCCAGATCTCGTTGTGCTTGTCCGAGCCGAAAAGATGTACCGAGCCCGCCTGCAGCCAGTGGATGCCAACGGGCTTTTTGTTGCGGTAATCGTCCTGAAAATGGATGGCGATGTAGGTGTTCTCTTCCACCATCTGCTTGGAAGCTTGCGCAAACCGGCTCTCGTCCCGATCGAGGGGGGGAAGGGTGGTCAATCCGGGCAGGAACAGCGCAAGGCACAGCACCAGCAACGCGGCCCGGGGATGGGAAAGCACAAAGCGCATCACACCAGAACGGAAGAGAGGGCGAGGCGCGGGGGCAAGCGTCGGCTCGGCGGTGGTGACGGTCATGGGCTCAAATCCAGGGCCTGCCGCCCCCTCACAAGGGCCGGCGCGGCGCAATTCGGTACGGGCGCGAGGGTTATCCACTTCCCGGCGTTTTGCAAATGCCGTGCGCAAATGCCGTTCCCGGTCATGCGCCCTCAGGTAAGCTACCGGCTCTTGCGGTATCAGCTTTAACGGCCTCGGCTTTTGCGGTCTGGGGTTTGCAGCTCGAGGTACCGGCCCGGCGCAGGTGGCGGCGCATGCCGCTTTGGGCCGGCGCTTGCCATGCCGCGCCTAGGCATGGAATAGAGGGAGCGCACCGGGGGGGGCGTGCGCCGGCCAGCCCACGGGCCGGTTCGATCGGGAGTAGTGTGGTGACGGCAGTTGATGACGACACTTTACCGCAAAGGGCGCAAGAGGGTCCTTCGG
>JBCDJA010000454.1:0-2219 GCA_038748465.1 Pseudomonadota bacterium | reverse complement strand
GCCGCGGGCGCTTTGCCGACCACGATGGGGACAGTGTCAGGGCGATCTTAGAAACGGCAACCAAACTGGCTGAGGATAAGTTTGCCTCCACGGCCCAAATCGTTGACGCAAATGAGCCGACCTTAGAGAGCGGGCGCGTTCGCGTGCCGGACGAGGTGAACATCGCCCGTGATGCCTATCGAGAGGCAGGATTTGTCGGCGCCGCCTTCGACTATGACGACGGCGGATTGCAGTTGCCCGTCATGGCAGTGCAAGCGGTGCAGGCGCTGTTTACAGCCGCCAATACTTCCACTTGCGGCTATGCCTTCCTCACCATTGCCGCGGCCCACATGTACACCCAGTACGGGACGGACGAGCAGAAAGAACGCTTCATGCGCCCCCTGATCGACGGGCGGTTTTTCGGCACTATGGTACTCTCAGAGCCCCAGGCTGGCTCATCGCTTGGCGATATTCGCACCCGCGCCGAACCCCAGGAGGACGGGACCTACAAGATTATCGGCAACAAAATGTGGATCTCGGGCGCCGACCACGAATTGTCCGAAAACATCGTGCACCATGTTTTGGCGAAAATCCCTGGCGGGCCTCCGGGGGTCAAAGGCATTTCGCTTTTTATCGTGCCTAAATATATTCTTGATACGGACGGAAATCCAGGCAAGCGCAACGATGTGCATGTTGCAAGCCTCAATCATAAAATGGGTTATCGCGGGACGGTCAATGCGGCCCTCAATTTCGGCGAGAATGGGGGCGCAACCGGCTATCTCATTGGTGAGCCGCATAAGGGCCTGTCCTATATGTTCCATATGATGAACGAGGCGCGTATTGGGGTCGGCATGGGCGCTGCGGCCCTGGCGCTTGCCGGCTATGAGTATTCGCTTGGCTATGCCCGCGACCGGACCCAGGGCCGTCCGCTTGCCGATAAAAATCCCGAGAGCCAGCCCGTCCCGATTATTGAGCATGCCGATGTGAAACGCATGCTCGTGCAGCAACGGGCCTATGGCGAAGGCGCAATGGCGCTGTGCCTTTATTGCGCCAAGCTGGTTGATGAGATGGAACTCGCACCAAGCAAGGAAGAGCGCAAGGCGATCGAGAGCTTTCTTGATCTCATTACACCGATTGCTAAAACCTGGCCGTCAGAGTACGGATTGGCGGCGAACCACTTGGCCATTCAAGTGTTGGGCGGTTACGGCTACACCCGGGATTATCCGGTCGAGCGCATCTACCGGGACAATCGCCTGAACCCCATTCATGAGGGCACGACGGGCATTCAGGGCCTTGACTTTCTCGGCCGTAAGGTGATGCGCGACGGCGGCGACATGCTGGGCCATTTGACCGCGCAAATGGGAGAGACGGCAAAAGCTGCAAGCACGGATGAGCGTTTGTCAGAGCACGCTGCAGCCCTAACCGATGCAGCAACCCTCCTCACCCGCACCGCCAAGGCCCTGATGGGCGGTGCACAACGCAATTCACCGGAAGCCGCGCTTGCCAATGCGCCGACCTTCCTGGAAATGGCAGGGCACACCATCATTGCCTGGATGTGGCTTCGCCAAGGGCTGGTGTGCCAGGAGGCACTTGCCAAGGGCGATGGTCGCTTTGGGGCGAGTTTCTACGCCGGCAAGCTCAAAACCATGGATTTCTTCTTTCGCTACGAATTGCCCAAAATCCATCATTGGTCGGCCCTTCTTGAACGGATCGACACGACCTGTCACGATATGAGCACTGATGAATTCTGATTTCGGTGTCGACCCCGCCCTATTCGACCTGCCGGCACCCCACCTTTGGGCTGTTGAGGTGCCGGCTGAGGCCATCGACAATTACGGTCATGTCAACAATACCGTCTACATAACATGGCTCGACCAATGCGCTTGGGACCATTCCCGTGCGGTTGGCCTCACCAAAGAAGACTGCGATGGCCTCGATCGGGGCATGGCCGTGCTGCGCTCGCAGTTTAATTACCTGCGGCCGGCCTTTGAGGGCGACACGGTCGTGACGGCTACCTGGATCATCGAAAACGATGGAAGGCTGCGGTGCGCCCGTCGCTTCCAGATCCTTCGCCCGAGCGACGGGGCGACATTGCTCAGAGGGCGGATCGACTTTTTCTGCCTTGAAATTTCCACCGGCAAGCCAACCCGCCTGCCCCCGCTCTTCATGGAACGATATGGGGTCATCCCGGAGGTGGCCGAGGCCATGGCGCGCGAGCCCTTGGCCTTTATGCCAGGGCT
>JBCDJA010000453.1:0-2239 GCA_038748465.1 Pseudomonadota bacterium | reverse complement strand
GTGGTGGATTTGTCGGAAGTCCAAGAGGGCCCGGATGAGGCCTCCGGTACCCCGCCCCAAAAAGCCCCGCCCGAAAAAGCCCTTCCCGAAAAGGAAGAGTGATGCCCTCTCCCTGGACCGCGACCGTGCTCACCCTGTTCCCGCAGGCATTTCCCGGGCCCCTTGGGCTATCGGTGGTCGGCCGCGGCCTTGAGCAGGGTTTTTGGGCGCTTGAAACGCTGGACATTCGCGATTTCGCAATGGATAAACACCGGTCCGTGGACGACACCCCGGCGGGCGGCGGTGCGGGCATGATCATGCGCGCCGATGTTCTCAGCGCTGCGTTTGACGCGGCGGCGGCGGGCCAGCCCGCAGATCGGCCGGCTTTTCTGTTGTCCCCGCGGGGTCGGCCCCTGCGCCAGGCCGATTTATGGGCGCTTGCGCAGGGCCCCGGCGTGATCCTGGTTTGTGGCCGGTTCGAGGGCGTTGACGCCCGGTTCGCCGACGCTCGGCAGGTTGAAGAGGTGTCGTTGGCCGACATTGTTTTGGCCGGCGGCGAGGTCGCGGCCATGGCGCTCCTTGAGGGCGTGGCGAGAATTCTGCCCGGGGTGGTGGGAGACCCCCAATCGACCCGGGATGAGAGTTTTGAGGGCGGGCTGCTCGAATATCCCCAGTACACGCGACCTGCGGTCTGGGAGGGGCGGGCGATCCCGCCGGTATTGGTGTCGGGCGATCACGGGGCGGTCGCCCAGTGGCGCCAGGAACAAAGACTGGCCGTGACCCGGCAGCGCCGGCCCGATCTGTGGGCGGCGCACTCCGGAGAGGCCGGGGCAAAGACTGGGGCAGGGCCCGGAACCGAGCGAGGCGCCGGATCAGGGACCGGCGGCAAAGAGGACGCGAACGATGAACGTCATTGACGAGATCAACCTTCAGCAAATTGAGGCGCTGGCCGGCGCCGACGGGGTTCCGGAATTTCGCCCAGGCGACACGCTGCGGGTGAATGTGAAGGTCAAGGAAGGGGAGCGCGAGCGGATCCAGGCCTTTGAGGGCGTTTGCATCGGGCGGACCGGTGCGGGCCTGCACGAAAGCTTCACCGTTCGTAAGATTTCCTACGGCGAGGGCGTTGAGCGGGTGTTTCCGCTCTATAGCCCGAACGTCGATAGCATTGACGTCGTGCGGCGGGGGCGGGTTCGCCGCGCCAAGCTCTATTATCTGCGGGGCCGGCGGGGGAAATCAGCGCGGATCGCCGAGCGGGTGGACCGCCGGGCAGCGGCCGCCAAGACTGGAAAAAAGAAAGGCAAACCCAAAGTAACAGAGGCTGCGCCTCAACCGGCGACGGATGCACCCCCTGCCGAAGGGTAAGGGTAAAAAAAAGCATCCGGCTGTTACACCGGTGGGGGCGGGCTATCTTTAGCTTCGCCCCTTTTTGCGTCCAAATGGGCGCTCGGAGCGGGGTCTTGAGTGAGAAATCGAAGCCATGGCCGACAAACCAAGAACGCTTTATGACAAAATCTGGGACGCCCATGTGGTGCAAACCGATGAGGATGGCACCTCGCTTCTTTATATTGACCGCCATCTCGTTCATGAGGTGACAAGCCCCCAGGCCTTTGAAGGCCTGCGCCAGACGGGCCGCAAGGTACGCCAGCCCAGCCGCACGCTCGCCGTCGCCGATCACAACGTTCCGACCTCAGACCGCACCCACGGGATCGCCGACGAGGAATCGCGCATCCAGGTCGAGGCGCTCGAGAACAACGCGGCCGAATTCGGCGTTGAATATCTGCCGATGACGGATGTTCGCCAGGGGATCGTGCATGTGGTGGGACCGGAGCAAGGCTTTACCCTGCCGGGCACTACCATCGTGTGCGGCGACAGTCACACCTCAACCCACGGGGCGTTTGGCGCCCTGGCACATGGCATTGGCACCTCCGAGGTGGAGCATGTGCTGGCAACCCAGACGCTCATCCAAAAGAAATCCAAAAACATGCGCGTCCTCGTGGACGGTGACTTGCCGGTGGGGGTGACCGCCAAGGACATCGCCCTTGCCATCATTGGCCGGATCGGGACGGCCGGCGGCACGGGCCACGTGATCGAATATGCTGGCAGTGCCATCCAGGGGCTGACGATCGAGGGCCGGATGACGGTGTGCAATATGTCGATCGAGGCCGGCGCAAGGGCCGGGTTGATCGCCCCGGACGAAAAACCTTCGAATACATCATGGGCCGGCCCAAAACCCCGAAAGGGGCCGCCTGGGAAGCCGCCG
>JBCDJA010000452.1:0-2248 GCA_038748465.1 Pseudomonadota bacterium | reverse complement strand
TTCATAAGACCACTCCGTGCATGCCCCTATGACGTGCCAGGTCCAAACACACAAAACCGGACCGGCCGGGAGGGCCAGGAAACAGGCCGCAGGGAATACGCGTGGGGTGCGTTTGTGTCAACAAGAGCGGCGAAAAATCAGGCCGCTGCTGGATTTACGTGCTGGGGTAAAATAATACCGCGGTTTGCACCGACCCGGTGGCGGTAGGCAACCAGCATCCCAAGCAGCGCCATGGCGCCCGCCTGGTGGGCAAGCCCCAAGGCCATCGGCACGATCATCACCACCGTTGCGATGCCGATCGCCGCCTGGAGGAAAACGGCAGCGCACAGCAATCCCGCCCAGCGTTTCAATGTCTGGTCGGACAGCGATCGCAGTACCCAAAAGCCAAAGGCGAAGACGGCGAGCACCAGGGCGTAGGCGTAGACCCTGTGGAAGAATTGAACGGTCAGCCGGTCTTCAAACAGCGCCACGAAGCCGCTTGGAAAGAGCCCCGGCGGGACCACCGCCCCGTCCATAAGCGGCCAGGTGGCGTAGACGTAGCCCGCATCGAGCCCCGCAACGAAGCCGCCATAGACGATCTGACCAAAGACGAGCACC
This sequence comes from Pseudomonadota bacterium, assembly GCA_038748465.1. GTDB lineage: Bacteria > Pseudomonadota > Alphaproteobacteria > M2410 > M2410 > JBCDJA01. The sequence continues at coordinate 1,651 of JBCDJA010000452.1, read as the reverse complement.
AACAGGATCGTGAGGGGGCGCTTGAGTCGGTCGGCTTCAAGGGCATGGACGCGACTTGCAAAGGGTTTTGCCAAGTGCAGCGCAAAGCCCAGCAAGAGGGCAAACACCAAAAACGCCATGCCCAGGTGAAGCGCCAGCCGGTATTGGCTTACATCCACCCGGTCCACCAAGCCGCTGGCAACCATGAACCAGCCGATTACTCCTTGCAGCCCGCCCAACGCGAAAAGCCCGACAAGGGGCGCGATGTGTGCGCGCTCAATGCGTTTTGTTACGAGAAAGAAGAGAAAGGGCAGGAAAAACGCGAGCCCGATGACCCGCCCCAGCAGCCTGTGCCCCCATTCCCAGTAATAGATCTCTTTAAAGGCCGCGAGCGACATGCCCTTGTTGACCAGCTGATACTCGGGAATCTGACGATACTTATCAAATTCCTCAAGCCAGGCTTCTTGGGTCAGCGGCGGCATCACCCCGGTCACGGGTTTCCATTCGGTGATCGACAAGCCCGAATCGGTCAGTCGCGTTGCACCACCGACAAGCACCATAATCGCCACCAGCCCGGCAACGGCCATCAACCAGCGCGCGACCAGCACACGATCAGCCGCCCGCTTCGCCGCAGAGGCCCCGGCAATGGGCTGCGCTGAGCGGGGGCTCTCAACCGGACTTTGAACGGTTAAATCAGTCACTCAACCTCTCTTCGGGCCTTGTCTCCAAGCCGTTCCGATAAAATGTTGAGGGTTGGGGCTGGAGCAAGGCTCTTGGCCGTGCCACAAGCGCGGCGGGATGTCTCGGGTACCGGCTGCGGGCTCGGGTGCCGGCCCATTTGTCCTGTGTCGATGATCGGGAGAAAACGCCATGACCATGCGCACACGCAAGCTGATCGGAACCTTTGTCTTTTTGTTTGGGATCACGGTCTATGCCTTTGTGGCAATGCTTGTATCGACCATCGTTGAGGATGCCCATTGGGCCTTGGAACTGCTCTACTTTACGATTGCCGGCATCGTTTGGGTGGCGCCGGCGGCCATCCTGATCCGCTGGATGCAACGCCCGGACGGCCCGGCAACCGACATGCCGGCCGAATGAGCCAATCGCGGCCAAACAGATAAGGGACCCGCCATGGAAGCCATCTACGCAATTCTCATTTTCATTGTCGTCTTCGCCATTCTCAACGTGCTCTCAACCGGCAGCGTTGACTGAGGCATCCGGCACCGCCCTCGCCCCCTTTTCGGTGCCCGATTTGTCACAAAGCTTGTCGTCGCGCGTCCACTCCGGCATTATCTCGCCAAGCGGTGGAAGAACCCCGCGAGGGTTGGGCGGCGCGACCAAGGGTGGCGGTGGCGATGTGGCAAGACATCACAAGGGCATGGTCAGGATGCCTATTGGCGGGGGCTGCGGGGCTTGCGCTGTCCGTCTCTGACATTGATCTCAAACTAACCGGTGGCGGCGGCTTAGCCGCGCTCGGCCACAAGGCGGAACAAAGCCTTGTTGGGCACTTGGATGCGCTTAAGGCCCAGCTGAACCGCGCGCAGCAAGCAGACCTCGCGAGCGACGACGCGAGTGCCTTTGGCGAGGGGCCCCTCATCATAATCAGTGGCCAACGCGTAGCCCCCGAACCCATGATCGATCTGGGTGGGCCGCCAAAAACCGGGTTTGTGCC
>JBCDJA010000451.1:0-2264 GCA_038748465.1 Pseudomonadota bacterium | reverse complement strand
TCAATCGCAAACGCGATCACGGCGGACTGGTGTTCCTTGATTTGCGCGACCATTACGGCCTGACCCAATGCGTCATCGAGCCAGACAGCCCCTTATTCGCTGAGGCTGAGCGGGTGCGTGCCGAAAGCGTGGTCACCGTCACCGGGCCGGTGGTCAAACGCAGCGACGATACGGTCAACGAAGCGCTACCGACTGGCATGATTGAGGTGCGGATCGAGGCATTGACCATCCGTTCGATGGCCGACGAGCTGCCCTTGCCGATCTTCGGCGAGCCCGACTATCCGGAGGAGACCCGCCTGCGCTACCGCTTCCTCGATCTGCGCCGGGAGACCTTGCACAAAAACATCGTCTTGCGCGCATCGGTTATCCGGGCGATCCGCCAGGGCATGGAAGCGCGCGGCTTTACCGATTTTCAGACGCCCATTCTCACCGCCTCGTCACCCGAAGGCGCGCGCGATTTTTTGGTGCCAAGCCGGCTGCATCCGGGCCAATTTTATGCGCTGCCCCAGGCGCCCCAACAGTTCAAGCAATTAGCCATGGTGGCGGGCTTTGACCGCTATTACCAGATCGCCCCCTGCTTCCGGGACGAGGACGCGCGGGCGGACCGCGCAGCGGGCGAGTTTTATCAGCTCGATGTGGAGATGTCGTTCGTGACCCAGGACGATGTGTTCGAGGCCATTGGCTCGCTGACCCATGAGGTGTTCAAGGCCTTTGCCGGGGATTGGACGGTAACGGACCATCCGTTTCCGCACATTCCCTATACGGAGAGTTTGCTGAAATATGGGACAGACAAACCCGATTTGCGCGTCCCTATAGAGATTGCCGATGTCACCTCCTTCTTTGCTGAGGAGAGCGTGACATTTAAAGCCTTCAAGGGCGTGATCGACAAAGGCGGGGTGGTGCGCGCCATCCCCGCACCTGGGGCTGCCGCTGAGCCGCGCAGCTTTTTCGATAAGCTCAATGATTGGGCCCGATCGGAGATGAAGGCGCCGGGGCTTGGCTACATCGTTTTTAAAGAGGAGGGCGGGGTGCTGACGGGCTCTGGCCCGATCGCCAAATTTGTGCCGGCGGATGTGCAAACCAGGATGGCAGACGCGGCCGGCATTAAAGCGGGCGATGCGCTGTTCTTTGCCTGCGATAAAGCCGACGCGGCCGCCAAACTTGCCGGCGCCGCGCGCCTGCGGATCGGTGATCAACTGAACCTGGTCGAGGACGGGCGGTTCAAATTTTGTTGGATTGTCGATTTCCCGATTTACGAGAAGGACGAGGACACCGGCTCTATCGACTTCAGCCACAACCCGTTTTCCATGCCGGACGGGGGGCTTGAGGCGCTTAACGAGCAAGACCCGCTGACGATCCTCGGCCGGCAATATGATTTGGTGTGTAACGGCTATGAGCTCGGTTCGGGCGCCATCCGGAACCATGAGCCCGAGACGATGATCCGCGCCTTCGAAATTGCGGGTTACACGCGGGATGAGGTGGAGGCGCGCTTTGTCGGCATGCTCAATGCGTTTCGCTACGGTGCGCCGCCCCACGGCGGCATTGCGCTTGGCATCGACCGGGTGGTGATGTTGCTCGCCCATCAGGCGAACATTCGTGAGGTGACGATGTTCCCGATGAACCAACAGGAGGAAGATTTGATGATGGGGGCTCCCGCGCCGGCAGACGCCAAACAATTGCGTGAGCTGCATATCCGGGTGTCCATGCCGCCCGAAAAGAAGGCGCAGGAGCCGACTTAAACGGAGACGAGTTTGCGTTCCTGCACCTCCGTAACGACGCTGGGGCGGTGGACGAGGGCCATCTCCTCAAGCTTGACGGGGCGGCACATCTGCCCGGTGAAGAGACCAAGGGCGATGAGAACGAGAATGGCTGTCTTTTTAAGGCGGCCGGGCATGGGGGGCTCCAACGAGTGTGTTGGAAGCACCCTGATTGCGATCGTTGGTTAGCGCCGTGAGGCACTTCACGCTTTCCAAGGTGGCTGGGGGACCAAGCGTTTTTGCCCCTCATCCGACCCCTTTGCGTACGCAAAGGGGCCACCTTCTTCCTCTTTGTTGTCGGTCAGCTTTCGCCCGACAAGCGGGCGGCTGACCTTGGGGAGAAGGCGTTCCGTGCGGTTGGTAGTCCTCCCTCCGGCACGAAACCCGGAGGGTGCCCGCTTTGGTATTCCAACCACGCTCCTTCGAAGAGAAAGCCCATCGTCCGGCGCGGTCGGTGGTCCTCCCTCCGGCACGACACCCGGCGGGTGCCCGCTGTGGGGGTCCAAC
>JBCDJA010000450.1:0-2266 GCA_038748465.1 Pseudomonadota bacterium | reverse complement strand
GGCATGCCCAATTCCACAATATCGGCGCCGGCCTGGGGGAGGCCAAGCAGGATGTCGCGGGCAATCTCCGGGGTCGGATCGCCGGCCATGGTGAAGGTGATAAGCCCGGGGCGCCCAGCGGCCTTAAGCTCAGCGAAGCGTCGGTCAAGCCGGCTCACCGCGCACCCTCCGTCAGCGCCGTACCAAGATGGTCTGCAACGGCAAATACGTCTTTGTCGCCGCGCCCACACATATTCATCACCAAAAGGTGGTCCCGGGGAAGGTCCGGTGCCACGCGCAGGACATGCGCCAGGGCGTGGGCCGGCTCAAGGGCTGGAATAATCCCTTCAAGCTTGCAACACAGCTGAAACGCCGCCAAGGCGTCTTGGTCGGTTGCCGAAACATACTCTACGCGGTTTTGATCTTTCAGCCAGGCGTGTTCTGGGCCGATGCCGGGATAGTCAAGACCGGCTGAGATCGAATGGCCGTCGATAATCTGCCCCGCATCGTCTTGTAGCAAATAGGTTTTATTCCCATGCAGAACGCCTGGCTCGCCGCCGGTGAGGGACGCCGCATGGGCGCCCTTGCCCTCAGCAATGCCCAGGCCGCCGGCCTCAACACCAATCATCGACACGCTCTCATCGTCGAGAAACGGATGAAACAGCCCCATCGCATTCGAGCCCCCGCCAAGGCAGGCGACGAGGGTGTCTGGCAAACGCCCTTCTGCCTCTTGCATCTGGGCGCGCAGCTCGTGGCCGATCACGGATTGAAAATCGCGCACCATGGCCGGGTAGGGGTGCGGGCCCGCCACGGTGCCGATCATGTAAAATGTCGAGGCGACATTGGTGACCCAATCGCGCAAGGCCTCGTTCATGGCGTCTTTTAAGGTGCCGCTTCCCGATGTGACGGGCACGACCTCGGCACCGAGAAGGCGCATACGGAAGACATTGGGTTTTTGCCGCTCGATATCCGTCGCGCCCATGTAAATCGTACACGGAATATCAAAGCGAGCCGCGAAGGTTGCCGCCGCAACCCCGTGTTGTCCGGCGCCGGTCTCGGCAATGAGGCGCGTCTTGCCCATGCGTTTGGCGAGCAAGATCTGCCCCAGGCAATTGTTGGCCTTATGCGAGCCGGTGTGGTTCAGCTCATCGCGTTTGAAATAGATCTTCGCCCCGCCCAAATGCTCGGTCAGTCGCTCGGCGAAATAAAGCGGCGAGGGTCGGCCAACATAGGTTTTCTGGAAGGTTGCAAGCTCGTCGGCAAAGCTCGGGTCCTGTTTGGCGGCCTCATAAGCGGCCTCCAAATCCAGGATCAACGGCATCAGCGTCTCGGCGACATAGCGCCCGCCGAAGCTCCCGAAGTGGCCGCTTTCATCGGGCCCGGCGCGCAGCGAATTGGGTTTCAGGGAATGGTGCGTCATCGATGGGTCACGTCCCTCAGCGCCTCAAGCAAATCGGCTGGCCTCGCCCTCACGCTTTGGCGGCAGCCACAAATCGGCGGATGCGATCTGGGTCCTTTTCCCCCCGGGACCGCTCAACGCCGGATGAAACATCGACCGCGCCGGCTCCCGATGTCTCGATGGCCTCCCGCACATTGGCGTGGGTGAGACCGCCCGAAAGCATCCATGGGACGCGAACGCGAACATCCGCAAGGAGGCCCCAATCGAAACTGAGGCCATTACCTCCCGGAAGGCCTGATTTAGGTGGTTTCGCATCGAACAGCAACCAATCGGCCGAGGCGGCATGGGCCTCAGAGGCGCTGAGGTCCTCAGTCGTCTCGATGGCGAGGGCCTTTATGACCGGGCGGGCCGCTCGGGCGGCAATCTCGCCAACCCGGCGAGGGCTTTCAGAGCCATGCAGCTGCACCATGTCCGGCGCGGTGGACGCGAGGACGTGGGCCAACAGGGCATCGTCTGGGTCCACAAGCAGGCCAACCGAGCGAATATGTGGGGGCAAAAGCCGGGCCAGCGCTCCGGCGGCCTCCGGGTCGATGGCGCGAGGGCTCGGCGGATAAAGAACATAGCCGACAAAATCCGCGCCGGCGCCAACGGCGGCGTCCTGGGCCGCGCGATCTTTGATGCCGCAAATCTTCACCTGAGCCAAAGCGGGCCTCTCTTCAGGGGTTGACGGTTTTCACGGGCGTTCGGTCAGCCCAGGCTGCGGGCAATCGCCTGCGCGGCCGCCTGCGGGTCGGGTGCGCCCGTGATGGGCCGGCCAATGACCAACACATCCGCGCCGCGGTCCAGCGCCTCGCGCGGGGTCATCGTGCGGCGTTGGTCGCCCTGGTC
>JBCDJA010000449.1:0-2278 GCA_038748465.1 Pseudomonadota bacterium | reverse complement strand
GCCGTTCTGCCCCTTTGCACACATCGCTCCCCCAACGCCCCGGACCCATCGGGCAGCCTCTGACCCTCGATCGCAGGCGGGTTCTGTCGGGTATGGCCGCCGCCCCGCTCGTCATGGGTGCTGGGACAAGCCCGGCCGCTTTTGCGAGCGAGACCCAGTCCGGGCTTGGCACTCAGATCCTTGAGGCCTCGCGCCACCTGCTCGGGCGGGACGGGGCCTTGTTTGACCGTGCTTTGTCGACCCTCACCGATTACGGCAAGCCAGACAACGCCCCAACGCTCATCCTTGCCTTGCGTTTTAGCTGGGCGGACCGGGACGCGATTGCCGCTGTCTTGCGCGATGTGACGGGACATCAAGCGGGTACGGATTGGTTTGACTGGATGCTCTGGCAAGAGCGAAATCCTCAAATTGTGCCGCACCCCAGTTTTACCACCGTCAAGCGCGATGTCTTTCTCCGTATCGATCCGAATTTCGATGTCTTCTTGAAACCCGCATTTCTTGAGCGCGACCGGATGGACATCCGATTTGAGGAGATCGCCTGGGGCGGCGTGGAAAAAGACGGCATCCCCTCGCTCGACAATCCGAAATTGGTTGCCGCTGATGAGGCAGACTATCTGCACGGGGACGATCTCATCTTCGGTGTTTCGATCAACGGCGATCAAAGGGCCTATCCCCTGCGGATCATGGGCTGGCATGAGATGTTCAACGAGACAATCGGCGGCGTGCCCCTAGCGCTTGCTTATTGCACCCTTTGTGGGTCTGGCATTCTCTTCGAAACGGCGGTCGAGGGCCGAGAGGTGCCGTTTGTGTTTGGCTCGTCCGGTTTTCTTTATCGGTCGAATAAGCTGATGTTTGACCGGGAAACCCACAGCCTCTGGAACCAATTCACCGGCGAGCCCGTTGTCGGCCCCCTCGCAGGTAGCGGCCTTGCGCTTAAACAACGTCCCGTGACGATCGAGGCCTGGTCCCGCTGGAAGGCACGCAACCCCCAAACGCGCGTCCTGTCGCTCGATACGGGTCATGTTCGGAACTACGGATCGGGCGTTGTTTATCGGGACTATTTTGCAAGCCCGGCGTTAATGTTCCCAACGGTGACGGACGAGACCCGCTTGCGCCAAAAGGACTATGTGTTCGGAGTACGAACGGTCGGCGCCTCCAAGGCGTGGCCGCTCAACGCCTTCAAGGGCGAGCGGGTCTTGAATGACAGCGTTGGAAGGCTGCCGCTCGTATTGATTGGCGAGGCGGATGGGCGGACCGTGCGGGCCTATGAGCGGGGCGATCATGAGTTTCAGCGGGGTCGTTTTGGTCGCGGGCTCGTTGCAGGTGGGCAAGCGTGGGAGATGACGGAAGAGGCCTTGATTGGGCCCGGCGGGGAGCGGGCACCGCGAGTCGCTGGCCACGTCGCCTATTGGTTCGCTTGGGATGGGTATTTGGGCCTCAGGTCCGAGCTTTATACGGAATAACCAAATGGCGCATCGGCCAAGGCTAGTCGCAGCGGCTTTGCTGCGATAGCGTCTCGCGACTTGCGTGGAGGCTTTGGCATGATCGACCCCTTTGAGATTAACATTCCCGATGCGGTTCTGGAGGATTTGACATCCCGGCTTGAGCGCGTGCGCTTGGCGCCGGACCTTGACAATGCCGATTGGTCCTATGGGACGGAGGCGGGCTATCTGGCCGAGTTATGCCGGTACTGGGCCCGTGACTTTGACTGGCGGACACAAGAGCGGGCGATCAACGCCTGGCCCCATTTTAAGACCGAGATTGACGGCACACCTATCCATTTTATGCATATTCGCGGCAAGGGGCCTGAGGGCGCCGCGCCCCTGCCGCTTATTTTGAACCATGGCTGGCCGTGGACGTTTTGGGATTATTACAAAGTCATCGGCCCCCTGAGCGATCCGGCGGCTTTTGGAGGCGATCCGGTGGACGCTTTTGACCTGGTGGTGCCGTCGTTGCCGGGTTTTGGCTTTTCAACGCCGCTTCAAGTGTCGGGCCTCAATTTTTGGCGCACCGCCGATCTATGGGTCGAGCTGATGGATCGGCTCGGCTATGGGCGCTTTGCCAGCTTCGGGTCCGACTGGGGCGGGCTCGTAACAAGTCAGCTCGGACACAAATATGCCGATCGAATGCTCGGCATCTACCTGACATTCGCTGCACCGTTGAGCATCATTTTACAACCCCTGCCGACAGCGGACGAATATGGCCCCGATGAGCAAGACATGTTTGCGCGCACGACGGACTTTTTCACCACTGGGTCGGGGTATTCGGCAATCCAGTT
>JBCDJA010000448.1:0-2302 GCA_038748465.1 Pseudomonadota bacterium | reverse complement strand
GCCCCGCCTTGTGGGCCTCGCCCAGGCTGCTTCGATGATTGTTCTGGGTACCGAGTTAACTGGACTGGAGGCCCATGCGGCTGGCCTTGTGGACGCGCTGTCCTGCGGTGACCTGACCGAGCAGGCGCTGGCCTTTGCCCAGCACCTTGTTGCCGCGGACAAACCCGTCCGGCCGACCCTTGCCCTCCCTTTCCTTCGCGACGACGATAAAGACCAATCAGCAAGTGACATCTTGGCGGACGTGCACAACACAGCGAGCAAAAAACTGCGCGGACAAGAAGCGCCCTTCATCGCGCTGGAGGTCTTGGCGGCAGGAAACAAGATGGATGGAGCGAGCGCGCTTGCCCTAGAACGGGAGCGATTCCTTGACCGCAAATCCTCAACCCAAGCAAAGGCGATGCGGCATCTTTTCATGGCAGAACGCGAAGCCGGCCGAATACCGGGCTTGCGCGTTGCGAAGGATGCGCTGCCGACACTCAACCGGATCGGGATCGTCGGTGCAGGGACCATGGGAAGCGGCATCGCCCTTGCCTGTTTGGCGGCAGGCCTTGAGGTTGTAATCCGGGAGATGACGCCCGACGCGCTTGAAGCCGGCATCGCTCGCATTCGCGCAACCTTGGACAAAGATGCGGCGAAGGGACGGTTATCGCCGGAGGATGTCGAGGCCCGTCTTGCGCGCCTTTCCGGAGACACCGCGTTTGAGGCGTTCGGAACGTGCGACCTTGTTCTTGAAGCGGTTTTCGAGACCATGGCCGTCAAAAAGGAGGTGTTTGCAGCCATCGAGGCGGCGACCCCGCCAGCAACGATCCTGGCTACGAACACGTCTTATCTCGATGTGAATGAGATGGCCGCGGCAACGGGCCGGCCAGAGCGGTTCTTGGGTCTGCATTTCTTCAGCCCTGCCCACATTATGAAATTGCTTGAGATCGTCCGCGGTGACCGCACAGACCCGGCTGTCCTGGGCGCGGGTCTAGCCCTCGCCAAACGGCTCGGCAAGGTCGGCGTCGTCTCTGGCGTGTGCCACGGCTTTATCGGCAATCGGATGTTGCAGGCCTATATGCGACAAGCGAACCTCTTGATGCTCGAGGGCGCACGGCCCGCCGACATCGACGCCGCGCTCGTCGGCTTTGGGATGCCGATGGGCCCCTTTGCGATGGCCGACATGGCGGGCCTCGACATCAGTTATTCCGTCCGTAAGCAGCAGACTCTCGCTCCGGAGGTGCGCGCCATTTACAAGGTCCTCGATACCTTAGTCGAGAGCGGTCGCAAGGGGCAGAAAACAGGGGCCGGCGTCTATCGGTACGAAGCTGGCTCCCGCACGCCCTTGCCCGACCCGGAGGTTGATGACCTAATCGCCCGCACCGCCAAGGAACAGGGCATCGACCGTGCGGGCGCACGCCCGAGCCCTGAGGAGATCGTGGACCGTTGCATCCTGGCGCTTGTGAACGAAGGCGCGCAGATCCTCGATGAGGGCATTGCCTATCGTGCCGGCGATATCGATACGGTGTATGCAAACGGCTATGGCTTTCCGCGCTATCACGGCGGGCCGATGTGTTATGCATCCCTGCGGGGGCTACCTGACGTGTTGAACCGTATCACCGACTTTAAGCAGCGGTTAGGCGCCCAATGGTGGGAGCCGGCCCCGCTGTTGGTGCAAGCGGCGGAGCGCGGCGCGTGGGAAGCTCCCGCCTGAATGCTGGCCTGACCGCCAGCCTGACCGCTCGCCCAATCGCCGGTTAGCCGAAGGCCTGGAGCCCGGTTTGCGCGCGGCCGAGCACAAGGGCGTGCACATCGTGGGTGCCCTCATAGGTGTTGACCGTTTCCAAATTCATCATATGGCGGACAACGTGGTAGACATCCATAATGCCGTTGCCGCCATGGATGTCCCGTGCCAGGCGTGCGATGTCGAGCGCTTTGCCGCAGGAATTCCGCTTCAAGAGGGAAATCGCCTCGGGCGAAAGGCGGTGTTGGTCTAAGAGGCGCCCGGCGCGCAGGCAGGCTGTGAGGCCAAGCGTGATTTCGGTTTGCATGTCGGCGAGTTTTTTCTGCACGAGCTGGGTTGCTGCCAAAGGTTTGCCGAAGAGGCTCCGGTCCAACGCATAGGCCCGAGCCGCGTGCCAACAAAATTCAGCCGCCCCGAGAGCGCCCCAGGAGATGCCATAGCGCGCGTTGTTCAGACAACTGAAGGGGCCGCGCAGGCCTTTGACGTTTGGCAATTCGTTCTCCGTGGGCACGAACACTTCGTCCATCACGATCTCGCCGGTGACGGAGGCCCGGAGAGACATCTTGCCCTCGATCTTGG
>JBCDJA010000447.1:0-2351 GCA_038748465.1 Pseudomonadota bacterium | reverse complement strand
CTGCCTGGTGCCACCCGGTGCTGTTCCAGCGGATGCTGCAGGCCGGGCCGGGCAAGCGGCCGCGCATAATCTGTATCGATCCACGCCGGACGCCAACTGCAGAAGATGCGGACTTGCACCTGGCGATCGCGCCGGGCATGGACGCGGTTTTGTTTTCCTACCTCTTGGTTTGCCTCGTGGATCGAGGCGCCGTCGATCGCGCGTACCGCGATACCCACACGGAAGGCTTTGGAGAGGCGGTTTCGGCAGCCCGCGCCCTCGCGCCAGACCTTGAATCGGTTGCTGACAAAACTCAGCTTCCAGCGAAAGCCATTGAGGCATTCGTCGCGCAATTCATCCGTACCGAGCGGGTTGTGACCTGCTATAGCCAGGGGATCAACCAATCGGCGCAAGGCACCCAGCGGGTCGGCGCGATTATTAATTGCCATTTGGCAACCGGTCGCATCGGCCGGCCCGGCATGGGCCCCTTCTCGCTCACCGGACAACCCAACGCTATGGGCGGGCGAGAGGTGGGGGGGCTTGCTAACACCCTCGCCGCGCATATGGATTATTCACAAGCCGCGCGGGATCGGGTCGGCCGGTTTTGGCAGGCGCCAGCGGTGGCCGAAGGCGAGGGGTTGAAGGCCGTCGATCTTTTCGATGCTGTGGACGAGGGTAAGGTGAAGGCCTTGTGGGTTATGGCGACCAATCCGGCGGTCAGCTTACCGGATGCCGACAGGGTACAGCGTGCACTGAGCAAGCTTGATCTTTTTGTTGTCTCCGAGGTCGTAACCTCCAATGACACGATCGGCCCGGCGCATATTCGCTTGCCGGCTGCCGCGTGGGGTGAAAAAGACGGCACGGTGACAAACTCTGAACGCAGAATTTCACGCCAGCGCGCCTTCTTGCCCCTGCCGGGCCAGGCGAAACCCGATTGGTGGATTGTGAGCGAGGTTGCCAAGCGCCTCGGCTTCGGCGATGCGTTCGACTATCAGACGCCGGCGGAAATTTTCAGGGAGCACGCCGCGCTCTCGGCCTTCGAAAATGAGGGGACACGAGACTTCGACATCGGAGGCCTCGCAGGCGTCGATGACGAGACGTACAATCGCATGACGCCGGTGCAATGGCCTGTACACAAGGCGGCGGAGAACAAGACCATCGTTGTTGAGGCAAGTGGCGCTGAGGCCCTTGGCGCTGAGGGAAGTGGCGCCGAGGAGGTACGCAGCAAGGAAACGCGATTTTTTGCCGAGGGCGGATTTTTTACCCCAAATCGCAGGGCCCGGTTTGTTGCCGTGGGGGAGGCGCAACTCGCCAATACCTTAGACGGGGACACGCCGCTGCTTCTCCTCACGGGCCGGATCCGCGATCAGTTCCACACCATGACCCGCACCGGCCTTGCGCCAAGCCTGTGTCGCCATATCCGAGAGCCCTTCCTGGAGATCAATCCGGCCGATGCCGATGAGGCCGGACTTGGCGAAGGCGATTTTGTGCGCGTTGACAACAGCTGGGGCCATGCTTTGTTGCGCGCCCGGCTGCGGCCTGGCCAGCGGCGCGGGACCGTGTTTGCACCAATCCACTGGAACGATGATTTCGCCAGCGCCGGGCGGATCGGGTCGCTGATCCCGAGTGTGACCGATCCCATCTCAGGCCAACCGGAAGCGAAGGCCATTCCGGTACGGATGGAACGGGTTGATTTGGGGTTGCAAGGCACTTTTGTGTCAAGTGCCGGCAAGGTTCGGCCGCAGACGCCCTATTGGGCTTGCGCCCTATCCGGCAAAGGACAGGTGACAATTGTGGGTATGGAGAGCTTCTCTGGTCTTGGCTGGCGGGGTTTTGCGGCGGAAACCTTGGGGGTGGCGCCGGCAAAGGTCTCGATCATTGAAGACCGCCGGGCTGGGGATTTTCGGGCTGCGGTCTTTGATGAGGACCGCTTGGTGGCTGCCGCGCATGTTACCGCGGGCGCTCTTCCGGCGACCGCCTGGTTTGAAGATCGGATCGGCACGAGGATCGCTGATGCGCCGTCGCGCCATCGGGTGCTGGCTGGCCGCGAGCCGGGCGGTGTGATCGATACAAGCCCCATTGTGTGCGCGTGCCATTGTGTAAGCCGGCAAACCCTCGAAGGGGCCCTCGCCGCGGGTTGTCCCCGGACGGTTGATGGGCTGGGGGGGGCGACCAAGGCTGGCACCAATTGCGGGTCCTGTAAGCCTGAATTACGGCGGATACTCACCACCTGCCATCCGGAGACTGACGACGCCGATGCGCCCTCCGGCGCTGACTTGCCCATGGCCGTCTAGGTTTTGGCAATGGCCCTGCCTTACCGAGCGCGCCACGCGATGAGCCGCATGGGGCCGGGGCGCCGGTCTGTTACTGTG
>JBCDJA010000446.1:0-2356 GCA_038748465.1 Pseudomonadota bacterium | reverse complement strand
TCGACCCGGTCGACGAATTGGGCCGATTGGGCTTCGGCCAGGATCACGCCGGGCCCTTCGGCACGAACGAGACTTGGAAGCGCAACGGTCCAAAGGGCGATCAAACTCACACAAACGCCAAGCCTGGCGGGGCGGACGAGCGATCGGAGGGGCACCATGAACGGTCCTCGCAAGGTCAAAAAGGGAAGTGACCCCAAAGACATATCACACGCATCGGGTCCGGACAGCGGCCTGATCACACCGGGAGTTGAATTTTATGCGATTTATTTCGCGTCTTACTCGGCGGAGGTCGCCCCGGGCGCCACCCGTTCAGCCAGCTTTTCAAGCTTTTCAAGCTCGCGGATGTAAAGCGTGCGCCCTTTGCGCTGGGTGATGGATTCGTTTTGCAGCTGGCCAAGCACGCGGGCGACGGTCTCCCGGGTCGTGGAGGCCTGGGCGGCGATCTCGGCCTGGGTCGGCAGCGGATAGATTAGCCAGCTGTCCTGGCGCACCGGATCGGGGCGTTTCAGTTCCAAAATCCGCCGATAGACCCGCTGATAGGCCGACAAGGTCGCTAAATCCATAATCCGCTCATCGGCGGACCGCACAATGCCGACCAGCTTTTTCAAAACGCGGATCGCCACAGCCGGTTGCCGGGCAAGCAATTTGTGAAATTCGCTTTGGTCGAGGGAGGCTAGGGTGCTGTCTTCAAGGGCCACCACACTTGCCGACCGGGGCTCACCGTCGATCGCTGACAATTCCCCGAAGTAACTGCCAGCCTTGCATTCCGCATAGGCCACCTCCCGTCCGGATAGGGCAAAATTAACGATCCGCACCCGGCCGCTGATGACAAAGAAAATGTCCCGATTGTCCGATTGCCGGTCGAAAACCTCATCGCCCTTCTTGGCGTGGTGCCAAACGCAGCGGTCCACAAGTGCCGCGATTTCGGTCGTGGGCAGGTCCTCAAAGAGATCGATGGCCTGGAGTTGTTGTGCGGTGGTTCCGTTCATAATCCCGACCTCCTGCTTGCCGGCGCACCCTCGCGGGAAGCGCAGCCTTCTCGCAGGGCACCGCACTCAGTCATAAGTTGTCGCCCGCGGCAAGATCGCGTTTGGCGCCAGGCTGCGCCCTTCGGCGCCCAAGCCTCGGCAGCGGTGCTCTGGCCTTGTCAGCGGTCGATGAGGCCGGCGTGCGTTGTGTCACAGAAGTGGTGCGGTTGAAGGCCGCTTAAAATGTGCAACCTGTCACTGACGTGTCAGGGCAAGAGGAGGAGTGGAGATGGACCGCCGGTCAGTCTTGGCAGGGCTTGCAGGGTCTCTGGCGCTTGGCTTCAAGCCTTGGCCCGCCGGCGCGGCCACGGGGGGGCGAGCGCCTGTTGGTTATATTCGCACCAATTGGAGCCAAGATCCCTTCGCCTACGGATCTTATTCCTATCTCGCGCGGGGCGTTCGGCGCGGCGATGTGCGGGCCCTCGAAAAGCCCTTGGGCAACCAAATCTTTTTTGCCGGCGAGGCGGTTTTTCCGGCCCACAACAGCACGGTCCATGCGGCCTATGAATCCGGCCAGCGAACGGCTGAAGCCCTGATCGAGGCTGCGGTTCAATCGGTGGCGATAATCGGCGCCGGTATGAGCGGGCTGTCCGCGGCCCACGCGCTTGCCGCGGCAGGATTGGAGGTCACGGTCTATGAGGCCCGGGACCGGATTGGCGGCCGGGTGTGGACCGATACCCGCCTTGATGTTCCGCTCGATCTCGGGGCCAGCTGGATCCATGGCATCAACGGCAATCCCGTACTGCGGCTTGCCGCCGAGGCCGGCGCCGAGTGGGTGAAGACCGGCGATCGGTATGTCATCCGTGGACGGGATGGGCGACTCATCGATGATCGGGCAGCGCCGCAATGGCTGAAAGAGGTTGTTTCGATCCAGCATGAGGCCGGGGCCGACCGTGAGCAGATCGACGCGCTCGCCTATCTGTTGCGCGACGATTATGATGGGGATGATGTGACGTTCCCTGGCGGGTATGCTGACGTTTTCAAGGCGCTTGACGGCCCGTATACGGTGCATCTCGGCCACGTTGTGACGCGCCTAACCCGGGAGGGGACCCGGGTGGTGGTGGGGTTCGATCGGCAAGGCGGCGCGGCGACCAAAGCCTTTGACGCCGCCTTGGTGACCGTCCCCTTGGGCGTCTTAAAGCGGGGCGCGATCCAATTTGAGCCCGACCTGCCCGCACGAAAGCGCGGGGCGATCCAACGGATTGGCATGGGCACGCTCGACAAGGTGTTTCTGCTTTACGACGAGGCTTTCTGGGATCGCGATATTGCCTGGATCGCAACCCCTGAAAACGATTTGCCCCAAGGCCAATTCAATCAATGGCTGATCC
>JBCDJA010000445.1:0-2364 GCA_038748465.1 Pseudomonadota bacterium | reverse complement strand
CCCGTGCTGAGGCAGTGGGCCAAGAAGAGGCGTTGTCGGACGATCTCTTCAGTTATTTTCTAAGGATCAATGGCGGTTGGGTGAAGATTACCCAAGTCAAGAGCGAAGAGATCGAAGGCGAGGTCATCGTTCCGCTGGAAAACGATGCGCAAGCCCAGCCGGGCGATTGGGATATCTTTGTTATTCAAAGCGCGCCGGCGGAGCGCCGGGTGAGCGACAAACAAATCGTCTGGCTGGAGGTTCTGCGCAACCAGAGCCGCATCGAAAATAATTTCAATTGGGCATTCTTCCAAAAGGGCGACAGCCGCGAACCGGAGCTTGCCGGCATCTGGGGCGCGGTTGTCGGCTCCTTCTTTACGCTTGTCATCACGCTGGTTCTTGCGTTCCCGATCGGCGTTTCGGCTGCGATCTATCTTGAAGAATTCGCGCCGAAAAATCGGTTTACCGACCTTATCGAGATCAACATCAACAATCTGGCGGCCGTCCCTTCCATCGTGTTCGGATTGTTGGGCCTTGCGATGTTTCTGAATGTGTTTGGCCTGCCACGCTCTGCGCCCATTGTTGGCGGAATGGTGCTGGCACTGATGACCTTACCGACCATCATTATCTCCTCACGCGCCGCCCTAAAGGCCGTGCCCCCATCGATCCGGGAGGCGGCCTTAGGGGTTGGTGCCTCCCATGTTCAATCGGTCTTTCACCATGTGCTGCCCTTAGCGATGCCTGGTATTTTAACTGGCAGCATCATCGGCATGGCTCAGGCGCTCGGTGAAACCGCACCGCTCCTGATGATCGGCATGGTCGCCTTTATCGTCGATGTACCCGCGTCACCCTTCGATTCGGCAACGGTCCTCCCAGTGCAGATCTTTATCTGGGCGGACAGTCCCGAGCGGGCCTTTGTTTATAAGACCGCCGGCGCCATCATCGTGCTTCTCGGGTTTCTCGTGATCATGAACGCCCTTGCGGTCATCTTACGCAAGCGCTTTGAGCGGCGATGGTAGACGCGCGCATGGACCTGCGTAGGGCCCCAATTTCATTTTTGTGCGACCGGCCTTAAGGTCTAATCGTGTCAAAGCGTGAGGACAGCGACGATGGCTTCCCAACCGACCAAATTTCACACCAAAAACGTCAATATGTTCTATGGGGACAAACAAGCCCTTTTCGACGTTTCACTCGATATTGAGGACAAAACGGTTACGGCTCTCATAGGCCCCTCCGGATGCGGAAAATCAACCTATCTTCGTTGCTTGAACCGGATGAACGATACGATCGATATCGCCCGTGTTGACGGGACGATCGAACTGGATGGGGTCAATATCTATACCGATGAGATCGATCCGGTGCTGTTGCGGGCGCGGGTGGGCATGGTGTTCCAAAAACCCAATCCCTTTCCGAAATCGATCTACGAAAATGTCGCCTATGGCCCGCGCATTCACGGTATCGCGAAATCCAAATCCGATCTCGATGAGATTGTGAGGGTGAGCCTGGAGCGGGCCGGCCTGCTGAAAGAGGTGGAGAGCCGGCTTGACGAGCCGGGCACGGGCCTGTCCGGCGGACAACAGCAGCGTCTGTGCATCGCGCGGGCGGTTGCGGTGAACCCGGAAGTCATCCTCATGGATGAGCCGTGTTCCGCCCTCGACCCAATTGCCACCGGCATTGTGGAAGACCTGATCCACGACTTGCGCAAGAATTATTGCATTATCATCGTCACCCATTCGATGGCGCAGGCCCAACGCGTGTCGCAAAAGACGGCCTTCTTCCATCTCGGCATCCTTGCCGAATACGGCGACACGGAACAAATTTTCAATGATCCGGTCGATCCGCGAACCCGCGATTATATCACCGGCCGGTTCGGCTGACCGCTCGGCTCGGCCTTACGGGAAACACACCAACGACGTGTTGGCTGTTGTGATATAAAGTTCGGGAGCGGGCCCTGGGCCCGGGTGCCAAGGGAAGGGATAAAGGCGTGGACTCACCCGCAAAATCGGCAGCCTTGCGCTTCCAAGAGGAAGTGGAAGCGCTTTCGGCGAGCATTTCGAATATGGGTGGGCTCACCGAGAGCCAGCTTGCCGACGCCCTGGAGGCGATCAACAAGCGCGATAATACGCTTGCGGAGCAGGCGATCGCGACCGACCGACGCGTCGACGAACTCGAAGCTGAGATCGATGCCAAGGCGGTGAAAATCCTCTCGCGCCGAGAACATTTTGCCGGCGATCTGCGGGCTTGTGTCGGGGCGATCAAAATTGCAACCGATCTCGAGCGCATCGGCGATCTTGCCAAAAACGTCGCCAAGCGCACCATCGACATCAATAGCAAGGAGCCCGTGCGCTCAAGCTATGCTCTTGTCGGCATGGGCCGCCAGGCGCT
>JBCDJA010000444.1:0-2370 GCA_038748465.1 Pseudomonadota bacterium | reverse complement strand
GCTGACGAAGCGGCCGACTAAGCCGCTGACACGGCGCCTGCCACTTAACCAGCCGGCTCGCTTGCGGGAAGGTTCTCAAGCCAGGTTGCGATTTCTTGTCCGATGCGGGTGGGCTGGACCTCCTGCAAATAATGCAATCCGGAGCCGATTGAGACCGCCTTGGCGCGGGGCAAGTCCTCCAAAAGGGGCCCTCGGGTCTTCTCTGTCCAGATCATGCCAGGCTCTGCATAGAGCATCAGCAAGGGGACATCGGCACCCTTTAGCCAATCGAAGTTCGCGGCCACCCGGGCGGTATTGTCTTTAGGCGTCCCATCCAGGGGAATTTCGCGGGGCCATTGCGCCACCGGTTTGCGTGCCTCAACCGTCGGAAAGGGCGCCTTGTAGGCCGCCATCTCCTCGTCCGTCAGGGTGCGGCCCGACATCATGGGCAGTAATTTCTCAACGAAGTAATTGTCGACCGCCGCAATCTTGTGCCCCTCGTTAGGATCGCGCAACCGGCCGAACAAATAGCGCGCGGCAAAGTCTGCATCGGCAAGCGACATTGGCTTCACCACCGCCTCGAAAAACGCAATCGCGTGGACATTGGCCGGGTTCTTGGCCGCATAGTCAAAGCCGACGCCGCCGCCCCAATCGTGAAGCACCAGGGTCACGTCTTTCAGGTCGAGCGCCGCGACAAAGTCCGCAAAATACGCCGCGTGATCGCCCAGCCGGTAGTCAATATCTGGCTTGGCGCTTCGTCCCATGCCGATGAGATCAACGGCGATGACGCGCCCTGAGGCGGTGAGATGGGGGATGACGTTCCGCCACAAATAGGCACTGGTCGGGTTGCCGTGCACAAGCAGAATGGGGGCCCCATCAGGATCGCCCACATCGATATAGGCCATGTCGCTGCCGCGAACCGTGACCGTCTCATAGGTGTAAGGAAAATCGGGGCTAATGCCCTCTTCCACATTTTTTGCCTTTGGCGCGACAAGCGGCATGACTTGCAGGCAGCCGGCAACGCTAAGCGCGCCAATCCCGGCGATAAGCCCTTTAAGAGAAAATAACCCAAACCGCTTTGCCATCGTTCACTCCCGCTCGTGTCTTGCCCACAGACTTGAACGATAGAGCAAGCGCGCGGGCAGCGGTAAGGTTTTTTATCGATTAGTGAAAAATGAACACCGAGCCCGACCGTCGCCTCAAGCCGCCTCCCCTCAGGGCGTTAAAATCGCTCGGGGCGGAAGATTTCTACCTCGCTGAGATAGACGATCCCAGAATGGTCGCTGAAACACTCGTTCGCGACCTGGCCCGCAACGCGCTCGGCTGACGGACGGTCTTTCATAATGATCTCAATACGGACAATCGCGAAAGCGTCGATCACCGAGGCTCTGTTTTGGGCGCGCACCCCATGTTGGCCTTTGCCGCTCCCCTCAACAATCGTATAGCCGGTCGCGCCGGCAGCATCGATTAACGACACAATCCGCTTCTGCAGAAGTTTCTCGGCGATGATCGTAACTTTGGTTGCCGGGTGGGTCATGATGAGCTCCCTGATGAACGAGCCTTGGGGGTTAGAGGTTGAAGACAAGTTGGCCAAGCGCCAGGAAGAACGGAATGCCGATGGCGATGGCGACGGGCGTTCCCACACTTGTGGAGGCGCCGACAAAGGCGGACGGATTGGCGTTCGGGATGCCCGCGCGCAGCGTCGGGGGCCCTGAAATATCGGAGTTCGACGCGGCCAGGATCGCGAGCACGATGACGCCGCCTGGGCTGAAGCCGACTGCCAGATGGGCAAGATAGCCAAGGCCGAAGCCGATCAGTCCGTGCACAATCGGAGCAAGAAGGGCATAGAGCCCATACCATTGCGCAACGTGACGCAACTCCTTAAGGCGCGCATAGGCCTCCATGCCCATGATCAGTAGGAGGATGGAGAGAAGCCCCCGGAAGATCGGTTCGTAGAACTCCTCAAAGACCCTTGCCGGGTTCGACACGAGGCCGATGGCAAGCCCCAAAAGAAGGGCTGAGAGGGCCGACCCGCGCAGGGTTTCGGTGATGATCGGCCAAATGGCGACCTTGGTCCGCGCGCCCTCGTGTTGGCGCTGGCGTTCAATGCTCGCCAAAACGATCGCGAGCACCAAAGCCGGAATATCCATGAAGGGATAAAGGGCCGGTGCCCAGGCCTCATAGGCAATGCGGTCTTCTTCCAAAACCACGAGCCCGGCAGCGAGGGTCGACGCACTCACCGCCCCGAAAAGCCCCGCGGTTGCGAGCGCATCGTCCCTGGCTATGCCGGGCAATTTCGCCAGCGTAATCCGCCCAAGGAGCACACAAAGGCAGCCGGTGAGCGCGGCAAGGAGGGCCGGCAAGGCGAGGGCCGATAGATCTGCCTGGCGG
>JBCDJA010000443.1:0-2397 GCA_038748465.1 Pseudomonadota bacterium | reverse complement strand
GGGGGTGTTCGTGCGGCCGGACGGCGTTGTTGTGACCAACAATCACGTCATTAAGGGCGCCTCGGATTTAACGATTGTGCTGCCCGACCGGCGCGAATTCGCAGCCACAATCCTTTTGCAAGATGAGCGGACCGATCTGGCCGTCCTTAAAATCGACGCAGGCGGCGAGCGGTTTGCGGCGCTTGAGTTCGCCGACAGCGACCAGGCGGAGGTGGGCGATGTGGTGCTCGCCATTGGCAACCCGTTTGGGGTCGGACAAACCGTGACAAGCGGCATTGTCTCGGCGCTTGCCCGAACCCAGGTCGGGGTGAGCGATTATCAGTTCTTTATTCAGACCGATGCGGCCATCAATCCCGGC
This sequence comes from Pseudomonadota bacterium, assembly GCA_038748465.1. GTDB lineage: Bacteria > Pseudomonadota > Alphaproteobacteria > M2410 > M2410 > JBCDJA01. The sequence continues at coordinate 2,039 of JBCDJA010000443.1, read as the reverse complement.
AATTCCGGCGGCGCGCTTGTGGATGGCCGGGGGGCATTGATCGGCGTCAATACGGCGATCTTCACGCGCAGTGGCGGATCGAACGGCATCGGCTTTGCGATCCCTTCTAATATGGTGGCCCGCGTTGTCGATGCGGCCCTTTCCGGCGGGCGCCTGGTGCGACCTTGGATTGGCGTCACGGGCCAGGATGTCACCTCCGATCTTGCCGAATCCTTAGGCCTGGACCGTCCGGGTGCGGTGCTGATCGCCTCAGTCTTTCCCGGGGGGCCGGGCGCCAAAGCGGGGTTGACGCGAGGCGATGTGGTGCTGAGGGCAGATGGTTTTGAGGTGACCGACCGGCAAAGCCTGCGCTACCGGGTTGCAACGGTGCGGCCCGGCGAGACGGTGGATCTGCTTGTTTTGAGGAATGGCAAAGAGCGGACGGTTAGCGTGCGGACGGCCCTGCCGCCAGAGGACCCGCCCCGGAACGTCACCGAGCTGTCCGGCGCCCATCCGCTGAGCGGGGCAGTTATCGGCAATTTATCGCCGGCCTTTAATGAGGAATTGGGGCTTGATCCCGAACTCACCGGGGTTGTGGTCGTCGACATCCAAAGGGGGTCAGCAACGCGTCTTTCGCTGCGGCCAGGCGATATCATCCGTACGGTGAATGGGGTGAATATTATTGCCATTACCGATCTTCAAACGGTCCTGTCGCGGCCAGCTCCCGCATGGGAGATCGTTTATCGCCGCGGTAATCGGGATATCCGTATTGCGATCCGTTAACGATGCGGCGCTGGATGGACGCCGCTGAGGAGAGGGCCATGTCCTTATTCGATGCTGCGGGACTTGATCAAGACACAGGACGTCCGCTTGCTGATCGCCTGCGGCCGACCGAACTTGGTGACGTGGTCGGCCAAGAGCATTTGCTTGGGCCCGAGGCGCCGTTGACGCGCCTTGTCGCCGGGGGCCATCTCCCCTCGCTGATTTTATGGGGCCCGCCCGGAACGGGCAAAACAACGCTCGCTCGGTTGATCGCCCGGCAATCGGGCCTTGCCTTTGAGCAAATCTCGGCGATCTTTTCAGGCGTCGCCGACCTTAAAAAAGTGTTTGCCACCGCCAAGGCGCGGCGCGAGGTCGGCAAGGGCACGCTTTTGTTTGTCGATGAAATCCATCGCTTTAACAAGGCGCAGCAGGATGGATTTTTGCCCCATATGGAAGACGGGACGATCATCCTGATTGGGGCTACGACGGAAAATCCGTCCTTTGAGCTTAATGGGGCGGTTCTCTCTCGCGCGCAGGTTTTGGTGTTGCACCGGCTCGATGCGGCAGCGCTGGAGACGCTGCTTCGCCGCGCCGAGGAAGAGACAGGGGTGGCCTTGCCGCTCACCGCCGAGGCTCGAACGGCCCTCATTGCCATGGCCGATGGGGATGGGCGCCACCTGCTCGGCCTTGCGGAGATGGTGTTCGCCCTCGGTCTCGAAACGCCCCTCGACCCGCCGGGCCTCACAGCCCGCCTCAGTCAGCGTGCCCCGCTTTATGACAAAAATCGCGAGGAGCATTACAACCTCATCAGTGCACTCCATAAGGCGGTGCGTGGCTCAGATCCTGATGCGGCGCTTTATTGGCTCGAGCGGATGCTGACCGGGGGCGAGGACCCGCGTTACCTGGCGCGCCGTCTTGTGCGGATGGCGGTTGAGGATGTGGGGCTGGCCGACCCGCAAGCCCTTGCCCTTGCCAACAGCGCGCGCGAGGCATTTGACCTGTTGGGCTCGCCGGAAGGGGAACTCGCCTTGGCCCAAGCGGCGGTCTATCTGGCGCTGGCGCCTAAATCGAATGCCCTTTACGCTGCGCAGAAGGCCGCACGCCGGTTCGCTAAAGCCCACGGCTCGCTGCGCCCGCCTGCCCATATCCTCAATGCACCGACCGGCCTTATGAAAGATCTCGGCTATGGCGAGGGCTATACCTATGATCACGGGACGGAGGAGCGATTCTCCGGCCAGAATTATTTTCCCGATAGCTTGGGCGAACGCCCGCACTTTTACGAACCCTCGGACCAAGGC
>JBCDJA010000442.1:0-2415 GCA_038748465.1 Pseudomonadota bacterium | reverse complement strand
CTTGCCAGCATGTTCATTCTTGCCGGGGCAATCAGTGCGGTGATGAACAACACGCCGGTCGTTGTGATGTTCATCCCGATCATCGCCGGCATTGCCGCGAAACTGAAGCGAGCGCCGAGCCAGGTGATGATGCCGCTGAGCTATCTGTGTGTGCTTGGCGGCATGACAACGGTGATCGGCTCATCGACCAACTTGATCGCCGTTGAGGCCGCGTTCGAGCGCACGGGCGAGGAAATCGGGTTTTTTGCCTTCACCGAATTTGGGTTGATTCTGGCCTCGGTCGGCGCGCTTTACACCTTGTTCGTTGCCCCGCGCCTCCTTCCGTACAAAGAAAGCCTTGGGGATGACGCGCCGCTCTCCGGCAAGCATTACCTTGCCGAGGTGACAGTGCATCCGGGCCATCCGCTCGATGGCGCGGCGGCGGTGGCTGGGATGTTCAAAGGGCTCAGCGGGGCCACCGTGCGGCTTGTGATCCAAAACGGTAAAACAATCTTGCCTCCGTTTGACGGCGTCAGCCTCTCGCCGGGCGATAAAATTATTGTGGCGGCAACGCGCAAACGCCTGTTTGAACTTTTAAAGGAGCTACCCGGCCTTTTCGGCACCGTGGGTCCCGATCCCGGCGGGGCGCGCCGCGAGGAACGGCTGTTGTCAGAGGCCGTGGTGGCGCCCGGCTCGCGGCTTGCGGGCCGGCCGATTAGGGAAATCTCGAACGAGCTTGGCGAGGGGCATTTCATCATCGGGATCGAGCGGCGCAGCCGTATGCGCCGGGGCGAAATTGCAGACATCCGGCTCGAGGTGGGCGATGTGTTGCTGGTGCTTGCCGACCGGACCTGGGTGCAGGCCTTGCGGGCCAACCGGGATATCCTACTGCTTGAATGGGCGAGCGAAGAGGTGCCGGATTTTGACCGGGCACGCCTGTCGCAGGTGATCTTCCTTGGCACGGTCGGGGCGGCGATCCTTGGGGTCAACATCGCCGCGGCGAGCCTTGTGGGCGCTTTGCTGATGGTTGCCACGGGCTGCCTGAATGTGCGGCAAGCCGCGCGGGTGATCGACCGGCGCATCGTGCTCCTCATTACCGCAGCCTTGGCGATGGGCGCGGCGTTGGAGGCCACCGGCGGGGCGCATCTGCTCGCCAGTGGGTTGGTCAGCGCGCTCTCGCCGTTCGGGCCCGGTGTCGTGTTGTCGGCGTTTTTTCTGCTCGTCGCGATTCTGACCAATGTCCTTAGCAACAATGCAACGGCGGCGATCTTCGCCCCCATCGCCATCACCACGGCCCAGCAGCTTGGGGGCCCGGGCGCGGACGTCACCCCGTTTGTGTTCGGTATGATTTTCGCCGCCAATTGCTCCTTTGCGACGCCGTTTGCGTACCAAACCAACCTTTTGGTTATGGGCCCCGGGCAGTACAAATTTATGGATTTCGTCAAGGCGGGCGTGCCGCTGATTGTGCTCTTGTGGTTAACGTTTTCTCTGCTGGCTCCCCTATACTATGATCTTGGATGATGCACGGTGCTTTAAGGGGGTTAGGGGGCCGAACCAAATGGACAGAGCACGCCGCGGTTTTGCGAAACGACGGATGGCTGCATGACCAAATATCCGTTACGGGGATTTCCGCAGTTCTATCTGACGGCAGAAAGCCCGTGCCCCTACCTGCCCGGCCGGCAAGAGCGCAAAATCTTCACGCCGCTCGATGCCAATGACGCCGCCCATTTGCACGATCATTTGACCCTTCAAGGCTTCCGGCGCAGCCAAAACATCGTCTACAAACCAGCCTGCAAGGGCTGCAATGCCTGTGTCTCGGTGCGCGTCGCTGCCGACCAATTCTCCCCAGGCAAGACCTTCCGCCGGCTTCAAAACCGCAATGCCGATCTAACCTCGCGCGACATGCCGCCGATCGCGACCCACGATCAGTTTCGGCTGATGCGCACCTATCTCGACAATCGCCACCAAGATGGCGGCATGGCCGACATGACCGGCCTCGATTATTCGGCCATGGTCGAAGAAACCGAGGTGGAAACCCGTGTGATCGAATACCGATTGCCGGAAGCACCCACCGAGCCTGGCGGCACCGCGACACCGGGCGAGTTGGTTGCGGTTGCCCTCACCGATGTGCTCGGGGACGGGTTATCGATGGTGTATTCCTTCTTCGATCCAACGCTCACCACCCGTAGCCTTGGCACCTACATGATCCTCGATCACATTTCTCGGGCGCGGGGCATGGGTTTGCCTTTCGTCTATCTTGGCTATTGGGTCGATGGATGCCGAAAGATGGACTACAAGCGCCGGTTTGAGCCGCTTGAGCATCTCATCGGAGGCCATTGGGTGCCCTCCGAGCTGGTGTGAGGCGGCGGACCGCACCACCAATCACAATGCCGGTCGCGCTTACCGTCCATGGGGGGCCTTAGCCAAGCGCGATCG
>JBCDJA010000441.1:0-2421 GCA_038748465.1 Pseudomonadota bacterium | reverse complement strand
CTTCGGGACAACGATTTTTGGATACATCCGTGAGCAACGCCTTGAGATGGCACGTTACCTTTTGCTCGACCACGGGCTGAAAGTGTCCGAGGCCGGCTATCGGGTCGGGTTTTCATCCCCCGCGGCCTTCTCTTCGGCCTATCGTCGTCGCTTCGGGCATCCGCCCAGTGTGGACAGCGCGGCAGGCAAATAGCGCCGGGCCCCATGCCAGACCGCCGAGCAAGCCTGTGGCGCGCCACCCATTGCGTCTGGCGACAGCCAAATTGGCTCTTGCGCAAGGACCGAGGGCAGACACACGCCCCGCTCGTCCTCTACAAACCTGAGTAAATAAAAGGAGATACGGCAAAGCAGCAGTCACGCGACGGGGTAAAAAGGGGTCGTGCGATATGACACATGCTAAGGACCAATTGGGGCAGGGGCTTTCTACGCATACGGCGCAACCGTGCCGCCGCCGGGCACAACAAGGGCTTCGGGTTGTGGGCGCCCTAACGCTCGGCGTTGTCTTCGCGCAGAGCGGGCTGATTGCCAAGGTCGGTGCCCAAACGCCAGAGAGTGAGGCGCCCTCAAGCCAGATGCCCTCAGGCGAAGCGGCGCAGGTCCTCCTTGCACCCATCATTATCGATTGGGAGAACATCGGTCGGCCCCTTTTTGAGGCACCCGCCTCCGTTTCGCTCGTCACCGGCGAGGAGGCCGATGCCGGGTCGATATTCGACATCCGCGATGCGGTGGAAAATGAGCCGAATGTCACCTTCGACACCGGGCCCTCGCTGCCGACTATCCGAGGCATCGATGGAACGGCGAACGCCACGGGCGCCTTCGCCTTTACCGGTGGCTCGCGGCCCCGGGTCAATATTGTGGTCGATGGGGTGGCGCGCCAATCGAATGTGGGCGGCAACGCACTCACGATCTTCCCCGCCTGGGACATCCAGCAAATCGAGGTCGCCCGTGGGCCGCAAACGACCCTCGGCGGACGCAGCTCGCTTGCCGGGGCGATTAATATCCTCACGAACGATCCGGTTTATGCCTATGAGGCGGCGGCGCGCTTGCGCGCTTACACAACCGACGGGCATGGGACCTACGGCGCGTCGGTCCTCGCCAATGTGCCCCTAATCCCGGATCAGGTCGCCCTGCGTTTCACAGCGGACGGATCGATCGGGAAGACCTTTATCGATGTCACCGATCCTCTCGTAGAACCGCAATTAGATGACATTGAGGATGAGGACAACGGCACGATCCGGGCGAAGATTTTATTCACGCCCCTCAGCCTGCCCCAGAGCCGGACGGTGGTGACCTATGAGCGCTCCGAGCGCGATGGATTGTTTCAAACCGCCGTCGATCGTTTCTCCTCAGATTTCACTTTGTCCGACTTCACCAACAGTTCAGAGGACATCAACAGCCAAGAAATTTTCTCTCTGTTCTCCACCTTCGATGTCAACGATGCGGTGCAACTCGAAGCACGGGTCTCGCACACTGCGTCCACCTACGAGGTCCAGCCAAACGGCATCGGTCAATCGGACTTCGAACAAGACATTGACAGCGTCCAGGCCGAGGTGCTGGCGCGCTATTCCGGGACGGGGGTGTTGCACCGCGCTGTCATGGGCCTTGCCTTTGAAGAACAGGAAGAAGAGGGGGTGAACGACACCTTCTTCGCCCTCAGCATCGATGGGGAGATCCGCAATGCGGGTGTCTTCGGTGAGTTGGAATTTCAGCTCACCGATCGTTTGTTCCTGTTCGGCGGTGGCCGGTATCAGGACGAGGAGATCGAGCGGACGGTGGCCGGCCCCCTCATGACGATCTCGACGGTAGACACCGACGACACCCGGTTCACGCCCAAACTCGGCGCCCGGTTCGAGGCCAATGAGAACGCAGTTTTCGGCTATCAGTACAGTGAAGGCCACCGGGCCGGATCGATCGATGTTGACATCTTCGGCACCTCGGGCATGCCGGGTCTGACCACAGTGTTCGACGGGGAAACGTTAAAACAACACGAAGTGTGGACGCGGCTGCGGACGCTCGATCGCCGTCTGCGCATCGATGCCAGTGCGTTTTTCTATACCTTCGAAGACGTGCAGGTCTCAGGGGCCGGCCCCGGCAGCTTGATCGGAAATCTTCCTGAGGCGGAAGGGTTCGGCGCGGAGCTCTATACCGAATTCGATGTGACGGACGCTTTGATGCTGACCGCGGGTCTCGGCCTCGTCGATACGGAGATCACCGATGCGGGAACAGACCCGCAGACGAGCGGGCTGGAGGGGAGCGAGTTGCCGAACGCGGCGGATTACTCGCTGCAAGCCGGTTTTACCTATCAAATGCCATCCGGGCTCGGCTTAGGGGCCACGGTGCGGCACGTGTCGGACCGGACCGCGTTCAAACTGCCGAACCCCGAGGCACCCGCTTACACAACAGTGGATCTCTTTGCCGGCT
>JBCDJA010000440.1:0-2423 GCA_038748465.1 Pseudomonadota bacterium | reverse complement strand
GGATGCGGCATAGCCGCCGCCCACCCTTAAGTCGTCTTGCAACCAGGCCACGGTCTCGCCGGCTCGGGCCTTCCAAAGCGGATGCGGGAAATAGGTTTCAGCCTTTGCCAGGAGCTCTAGCAGAAGCCCGTTGTCGTAGAGCATCTTTTCAAAATGCGGGATCAGCCAAAGCTGGTCCGTGGAGTAGCGAAAAAACCCGCCGCCAACATGATCGTAGAGGCCGCCCTGGCACATGGCTTGGAGGGTCAAGACAAAGCCTTTTTGTGCCGCCTCGTCCCCGGTTGACAGGTATTGATCGAGGATAACCGCGAAGAGGCGAGCCTGGGGAAATTTCGGTTGATGATCTTCAGAGCCTTTAATCCCGCCCCGGTCCGGATCGATGAGACGTTGAATGCCGGCCCCGATTTGCAGGATCTGCCCCATGTCCGGTGCGGCCATGCCGGTGGACGAGAGGGGCGCCTCAATTGCCTTCGTGATGGCAAGGCTGTTCTTTTCAATGTCTTCCGTTTTGGTTTGATAAACCTCTGCGATGGTCTTCAGAATGTCCGGAAACCCGGGCCGGCCGTAGCGGGCATCCGGGGGAAAATAGGTCCCGCCCCAAAAGGGTTTTCCATCAGGACGGAGAAACATCGTCAGAGGCCAACCACCCTGCTGGCCGAGCGCAGAGAGGGCGGCCTGATAGATTTGATCGACGTCCGGGCGCTCCTCGCGGTCCACTTTGATCGAGACGAAATGCTCGTTCATGACAGCGGCGATGGCCGGGTCTTCAAAGCTCTCATGGGCCATGACATGGCACCAATGGCAGGCGGCATATCCGATCGAGAGAAGGATCGGGCAATTTCGGTCCCTTGCCTCGTCAAACGCCGCATCGGCCCAGGGCTGCCAATGCACCGGATTGTCCTTGTGCTGTAGGAGATAGGGGCTAAGTTCCTCTGATAGTTGATTTCTTTGGGCGATGTCGGGCATGGGGCCTCTCTAAGGAACAAGTGTCTTAAGAAGACGATGGCGGCCAGGCGACGGGGCATTGGCCAAAGCGACCGGAGACGAGACAATGAAGATCCAGATCGATATCGACTGCACGCCAGAAGAGGCGCGGACCTTCCTCGGTTTACCCGATGTTGCCCCCATGCAGCAGGCGATGCTGAAGCAGATGGAAGACAACATGCTCAAGGCCACCAATGTGGCCGATCCGGAGGCCATGATGAAGATGTGGTTCCCCCTTGGCCAACAGGGCATGGAGACGCTGACAAAAGTGTTTCAGCAAGTCGCGCGGTCCCAATCCAACCGTGACGGGGACGATCCGGCGAATGGAAAGAGCTGAGACGCCGACCGCCGGGCCCGCCGCGTCCCAAGACACAATTTATGCGTTGTCGACCGCTCCCGGGCGAAGCGGCGTGGCGATCATTCGCATCTCTGGGCCGAATGCGTTTGCCATGGCGGACCGGCTCACCCGCCAAGACCGACCCACAACGGCGCGGCTGTTGACCCGGGTGACGTTCGTCGAGCCCGAGGACCAAGCCTTCCTTGATGATGGCATGATGGCGGTCTTCCCCGCGCCCCGGAGCTTTACCGGAGAAGAGGTGGTGGAATGCCATATCCATGGCGGGATAGCGACGACTACTGGGATGCTTAGTGCGCTGGCGGCAATGGGTCTCGGCGCGTTGGCAGGTCCAGGGGAGTTCACGCGCCGCGCGGTGCTGAACGGCAAAATGGATCTTATTCAGGCCGAAGGTCTTGGGGACCTCATTGACGCCGAGACGCAAAGCCAACGGACCCTCGCCCTAAGGGCCCTTGGGGCCGACCACCGAAGGCTCGTTGACGGCTGGAAAGACGCCCTGGCCGATGCTTTGGCCCTCGGTGAGGCACCGATCGAATTTGAGGAAGAGGATATCCCTGAGGCCCTCGAGCGCCGAGTGCGCACGACCTGTGTCGCGGTCCATAGGGCGATTCAAGACAACCTCAGTGCCTCCGCGCGCGCCGCGAAAATTCGGAGCGGTTTTCAGGTGGCGCTTGTCGGCCCGCCGAATGCCGGCAAGTCGTCTCTCCTTAATGCGCTTTCGCGATCTGAGGCAGCCATTGTGACGGACCAAGCGGGGACGACCCGGGATGTGGTGCGGGTGCCTCTCGATCTCTGGGGGTATCGGGTCGAACTCTTGGATACGGCCGGCCTTCGGGATGCAAACGACGCCATCGAGGCCGAGGGTATTCGCCGGGCTTGGGCGGCGGCTGGGGAAAGCGATTTAACTTTGCTGTGCGTCGACGGGCGGATCAGCGCGCCGGATGTCTTGACGATGAGAGGGTCAATCGAGGGGGAGACGCTCATCCTGGCGACGAAGTCGGACTTGTTTTCGGGAAGGCCGGATTGGGCGGAGAGCGTCGTATCGGCGCAGACCGGTGAGGGGTTGGCGGCCCTTGAGCGTCAG
>JBCDJA010000439.1:0-2444 GCA_038748465.1 Pseudomonadota bacterium | reverse complement strand
CATTGTTTTCGACCGTGTAGCGCTTATGCGCCGGCGTCTTCATGCTGTAGGGGGCTGCCCGCTGTTCGGCAAAATGCACCACCGCGTCTGGCCGCATGCTGCGTAGTAAGCCGACAAGGCCGTCATAGTCTTTCGCCACGTCGAGTTTGACGAAGCGGATTTGCCGGCCTGAGACGTCCTTCCAGGCAGCCACCCGGTCCTCGATGGATGCAATCGGTGTGAGGGAGCTGACATCGAGCTCCTGATCGATCTCTCGGCGCACCAGATTGTCCACCACAACCACATCATAGCCGTGCTCAGACAGGTGCAAAGCCGAGGGCCAGCCACAAAAACCGTCTCCCCCCAAGACAAAAACGCGCATTGATAACCCCTCGCTTGGTAAACGCCACACGGGTTTGCAGCCTCCCCAACGGCTGCGCAGCTCGAAAATCGTGTTTATCGGGTTCCGCCGGGCGAGACAATATCACCGGGTGTGGGCGGTTCGTTTCCAAATTGGGCGCGGCGAAACGGCGCCAGCATCTCCCCCTTGGCCAAAGGCGTCAGCTGCTTGGCGTCCGGATGAACTCTGCCTCAATCTCAAGGGTCACCTGATTGCCGACGAGGGGCAGCCATTCGGTGAGGCCAAACGCGACCCGATCAAGCTGGGCCGTTGCGGAAAATCCGAGCGTCGGCACCAGCGTGAGGGGGTTCCTCGCACCGCCATTGAAGGTGACCTCCAGGGTGATGGGGCGTTCTACAGTCTTGATCGTGAGAAGCCCCTCGACCGTGCCGCTCGCCTCGCCGGTCACCTTAGCGCCTGTGCTTTCAAATCGGATCACCGGGAAGTCAGCCACATCGAATAGTGCGGGCCCTTTGAGCTTTTCTTCCAATTCGGCGCTCGGGACCGAGAGGCTGGTGGCGTCAACCGTCACCGACACAGCCGACGCTGCAGGGTCTTCCGGTTTGAAATCGAGTTGGCCCGATGCGGCCTCAAACCGCCCCACATAGGTGGAGAAGCCCAAATGGTCGATTTTGAACAGGATGGACACATGCTCAGGGTCCAGCCGGTAATCGCCCGCCCGCAACTCGGAGGGCGTGGTTGTTGGCTCCGGCGCGATGGTGGCCAGCAGGCGCGCACAGCCGCTGAGAGCGATACCAACAAGGAAAAGCGCAACGCAGTGTTTCATCGGCTATGGTCTCGCGACGATCAGGGGCAAGCAAAGGGGCGTGGCGGTGTCGGTCAGCCGTGTCGCCCCCATCGGACCCTGCCCGCCTTCCGAGTAAATCGCCATGGCCAAGACGGTTCTTTTGTTTCACGAGCGGATTTTATCGCCGTCAAAAACCTTCATGCTCAATCAGGCCCTCGCTTACAGGCGCTATGCCCCTTTTTTTATTGGTGTTCGGCGGGAGGGCAATGCGCTTCCCGTTGAGAGCCTAACCTTGGAGGATCAGGGCCGCAGCCTCCGGCGCCGGGACCGGCTGCATCCGCGCGCTGACCCCTTCTTGGGCTGTCTTGGGGACCGGCAGGTTGATGTTGTCCATGCCCATTTTGGTCCCGATGGGCTTTTGGCAGCGCCGTTGGCCGCCGCGCTCGATGTGCCACTCTTCGTGACGTTCCACGGATACGATGCGACGCGCCGCCTCTCGGCAGGCTCCGAGATCAAAGCGGCGCTTGCTCATGGGCGCATCCGCAAGGCCTGGCAAGCGTCTCAATACCGGACCCGCCTCGTGGCGCTCGCCAAGCAGGGTGCGCACTTTTTGGCGGTTAGCGATTTCATTCGCGAGGCGCTGCTGCGGGCGGGGATCCCGCCGATGGCGGTGCACACCCACCATATCGGCATCCCCCTGCCCGACCGGCCGCCAACGCGCTCACCAACGTTCCCCCAAGAAATCCTGTGCATCGGACGCTTCGTTGAGAAAAAAGGCCATCGCATCCTACTAGAGGCCTTTGCCGGGCTTGGTGAGGAGTATCCGGCCCGCCTCAAATTGATCGGTGACGGTCCGTTGCGCCCAGCGATCGAGGCGCAGATCGATGCCTTGGGGCTCCATGCCAAGGTCACGCTCACGGGCTGGCTTGAGCCGGATGCTGTTCAGCGCGAACTTGCGCGCGCCTCGGCCTTGGTTTTACCGAGCGTCATCGCGTCAGACGGGGATACAGAGGGGCTGCCCACAGCTCTTTTAGAAGCAGGCGCCTTGGCTCTGCCGGTTATCTCGACCAACACAGGCGGCGTGTCTGAACTGATCAGCTCAAATGCCCTTGGATTTGTGCTGCCGCCCAGACAGGTCGCACCCCTCACGCACTCGATGAGAAGCTGCCTTGAGGCACCCGTCGATGCCCGAGAAAAAGCCCTGCGCCTACAGACGAAGATCAGGACAGAGTTCGACTGCGCCAAACAAACCGGCGCACTTGAGGCCCTTTACGACCAGGCGATCGCGGCCCATCGCCGGCGGGGTTAAGCCCGGCT
>JBCDJA010000438.1:0-2446 GCA_038748465.1 Pseudomonadota bacterium | reverse complement strand
GTCTCATGGGTACCGCAGACGCGCTCTCCGCAGACGGTCGTTTCCATGAGGGAGCGGACATAAAAAGGACCGTCCTCGAAAGTGCGGACGATCTTCGGCGCCGCCCCCGATGCGCATGCCCCTTGCCGGGCCACACCCCAAAAGCCGCCCGGCAAGCGACACAGCGGATGGGGATCGAGCGCAACGGGGCCCTCTTGGCCGAACCGCAGGGCTAGGCTGCGCCCCGGGCCCTGCCACGGCTCCATGTCATAGAGCACCGCCGCATCGCCGTTCTGCAGCCGCACCCGCGACCAGTGCCATTGACTGAACCCCTCTTCCAGGGGCTCTGACCCCCAATTGGAATCACTATATCCGTGCCCCTCCCAATTGGGATGCGCGCCCGATGCCATGGTCAGCGAAATCCGGGCCGAGGGCGCAACGGGCCACCAATGGTGGCGCCCTGCCGCATCGAGCGCCATTGGCGCTGCGCCCGGACAATCGGGCACCAGTCTGATGGTGCCCCTGATCCGCTCTGGAAGAAACTGCGACGGCGGCCGTGGCAGCCCCATCTCATCGAAGGTGACAACGAGGCTTTGCCCCTCCCAGGCCAGGGAACTCGGCCCCACCTGAAAGTGCCGCGCCGTGCGGTGGAGGTCCGCCTCCCCCCGCTCGGTCATCGACCAACGGTTCCCTTGCTGAGCATAAAGCGCCACATTGATCGCAACATGGTCGGTCGGCCGCCGTCGCCCGGCCCAGGCATAATAGGGCGAGAACACAGATCCGACGAACGCGATAACTGTCAGTCCGTACTGCCCACAATCGCTCAGGCCGTCGAGATACCACCAGCGGTAGCCACCCGGCTCGACCGTGGCATCGAAGGACGGGTGCTGAGGAGTGCCTTTCCCGCGATCATCCCCGAAAGAGCTGCCATCGGCACCCCCGGGCCCGGATGCACCGAGCCCCCCGCCAGGAAAAGCCCCGGGATCGGTGTGCGTGCCCCCGGCCTCTGAAACGCCGCCATCCATCCATGCGAGGCCCGCCCGTATAGCGCCCCACCCGAGCCCGGAAACAGGGCGTTGAAGTCGGTCGGCGTGGTAATCGCCGGCGGCGCAGCCAAGTCGAGCTTGAGCCCGCAAAGCCCAAGGCTGTGATGAAGCGAAGCAAGACATGCGTTTTGTTCTTCCTCAGTGAACGTGTGTCGATCGCCGATGGCGGGGGCATTCACAAGGCCAAACAGGCGCTCGCCCTGCGCGTTTCGGCCTGCTTGCCCGTCCCCGCCTGCTCCCGCGTCGAAGCTAGAATGGGGCTCGATCGCCCCTTCGTCACCGCGATCTTGGGCGCAAAGATAAACCGTTGGCCGGCCTGGCAACTGGCGCCCGCGCCCCAGCGCGTTGAACTCCGCCGCATAATCGTCAGAAAAACAGACTGTGTGTCTGGCTAGGTCGAGCCCCTCGGGAGCGCCTCGCATGGCGAAGGTAATCGCCGATAGGGACCGATGCCGCTCGGCGACGGGGGCGAGGGACCGCGGCAGGGACGCCAGCAGCCCCGCGCCAAGCGCCGATACATCACCGTTAAAGACAACCTGCCTTGCCGGCTCGAACCCGTTGTGGGTCCGCACACCGGCAACCTGTCCGTCGTTGAGGGCGATCTCATCAACCGCGGTATCAAATCGTACGGACGCCCCAAGGTCGCGTGCCATCGCCGCAAGCCCGGTTGCCAAAGCATGCATGCCACCATCGACGAGCCACACCCCGTCTTGTTCAACATGCGCCACCAACATCAAGGTTGCCGGCGCCTCAAAGGGCGACGACCCGCAATAGGTGGCATAGCGACCGAAGAGTTGGCGCAGACGCGGGTCATTGAAATAGCCTCCGAGGGCGGACCAAAGCGTGCTGAAGGGCTTGAGCGCGCCAAGGGTCGCGATCCGGTGGGCGCCAATCCGCCGGCCGAGGCCGATGGGGCTTGGCCGGTCGGCCGCGATATAGGTCTCCTTCAAGGCTGCAAAGACGCGGGCGCTGTCGCGAACGAAGCGGCGATAGCCCTCAGCCTCCTTAGGCCCGGCAAAATTCCCAATCGCTTCGGCACTGGCCTCCGGATCGGCGTAAAGGTCGAGCCGTCCGCCGCCCGGCCACGCGTGCCGCGCCAGGACGCCTGCCCGTTTGAGGCCGACATAGTCGGTCAAATCTCGCCCGGCCGCCTCGCTTAATCGGTCAAACACCCACCGCATCGTGAAGACCGTCGGGCCTGCGTCCACCACGCCGCCTGGCACGGCCACATGGCGCATCTTGCCCCCTGGGCATGCGTTTTTCTCGAGCACAAGCACGTCCCTGCCAGCGGCCGCCAGAACAACAGCAGCGGCAAGCCCGCCCATGCCGGCGCCCACGATAATGACCCGTTCCGCTTTGGCCGATTGACCTGCCATCGATCCCTGGTTTCACCCCCGACTGGTGCGTTGACTTTCTGCGAC
>JBCDJA010000437.1:0-2456 GCA_038748465.1 Pseudomonadota bacterium | reverse complement strand
TGCTCACCGAACTGGATCTTACCGAAACCGCCTTTAACTTCGCCATACACCTCGTCGATGATGTCGCTGTTACCGCCGGCATTGTCTTCGGCAAGTTCGAGCTCGGCCTTGAAGCCAACCTGCAGCCCGTTGTCGAGCGTTGTTTTGCCACCGAAGTGCACCTCAGCGTCCGACCCGAAAACGATGTCGTTCTCAACATCAGCCTCTTCGAGATCAACGAAGGCCGCGGCACCCGTCCAGTAGCCGCCAAGCTTAAGTTTGATTTTGTCAGCAGCAGAAGCCGGTGCTGCAAGCGCAGCGGCGGCGACCAATGCCGACGTACCAAGAAGAATCTTTTTCATCTGTCCCTCATTCCCTGATGGAAGATTGTGCGTGGTTCGCCCTATGGATCAGCTTTTGCCCCCATAAGTGACGCCTTTGATTTGTTCGAAAAAGGGAAACAGGGTCAAGAACGGTTAAAAGATGAGCGCCTGAAACGGGGGCTGTGTGACACCGAAGGCACATGTTGCAGGCTTGCCAGAGGTGTTATGAGTAAGTTATTGGAAAATAATGGGTTTTTTATTGCAGAATTACGACAATTTCAGCGCCCTGTTTGCACCCATAAGCCGCCCTAACCACGCGGTTAGACAGCCCTGGCGAATTGGCGTATCACACCGCTCGCAGGCGCCATGAGCACGCCGCAATCCGCCATCATCAACAAGCAAACAAACATCGGTCGGGGCAGAGGAACCACTATGAACAAGCTGATTGTCGGTCCCTTAGCAGCGCTTATTCTTGCAGGCTGCGGGGGCGTAAACGTCGAGGAGCAATATCCCGAGCAAATTCCGGGCACGACATCGAGAAGCGATCCCTTCTATCGCGACAGCAAATATGCCGGCGACAACCTGTTCACCGACGATGGGTACTTTGACCCCCTCGGGCCCGGGCGCTCCGGCGGCGGCACTTCCGGCATCGGCGTTAACACGTATCTCTGGAAAGCCTCGCTCGACACGGTCTCGTTTATGCCGCTCGCGTCGGCCGACCCGTTTGGCGGCGTGATCCTCACCGATTGGTATGTGAGCCAAGAGGCCCCAAGCGAGCGGGTGAAGGTCGCCGTGCGGATCACCGACACGGCGCTGACCGCCAATGGGCTTAAGGTGAATGTCTATCGCCAGCAGCGCACAGAGGCCGGCTGGGTCGATGCCGGGGTGCGCAACGACACGGCGATCAAGATCGAAAACGCGATCCTGACCAGGGCCAAGCAACTCAAGATCGCCCAAGCCGGTCGCTAGGCCGCCTCGCGTCAGGCACACCCCAAACAATCAGCCTCAAAGCCCAATGCCTCTAAAAACCTCTCCCCCTCGGAGAGGTTTTTTGCTTTCTAGCAGGCCATGATCGACTCACCTGACGACCGGTACAACCCGAAAGTTTCGGAACCGAAATGGCAGTCCGCTTGGGAGACGGCGCGCTGCTTCGAGGCCGAAACGATCTCGGAAAAGCCAAAATATTACGTCCTCGAAATGTTTCCCTACCCCTCCGGCCGCATCCATATGGGCCATGTGCGCAACTACGCGATGGGAGACGTGGTCGCCCGGTACCGGCGCGCGAAGGGCGATAACGTGTTGCATCCGATGGGGTGGGACGCCTTTGGCATGCCGGCCGAAAACGCGGCCATGGAGAAGGGCGTGCATCCCGGCGCCTGGACCTACGACAACATCGCGGTCATGCGCCGCCAGCTCAAAGCCATGGGCCTGTCGATCGACTGGACACGGGAATTCGCGACCTGCGATCCAGCCTATTACACCCACGAGCAGGCCCTGTTTTTGGATTTCCTGGAGGCTGGGCTCGTTGACCGACGCCAAAGCTGGGTGAATTGGGACCCGGTCGATCAAACCGTGTTGGCGAACGAACAAGTGATCGACGGAAAGGGGTGGCGCTCCGGGGCGCCGGTGGAGCGCCGGCGGCTCGACCAATGGTTCCTCAAAATCACCGACGCCGCCGATGACCTGCTTGAGGCCCTCGAGGGCCTGGAGCGGTGGCCGGAAAAAGTCCGCCTCATGCAACACAACTGGATCGGGCGCTCGAGCGGCCTCACGTTTCGGTTTCAGCTCACCGGCGCTGCCCCAGGCGGCACGGAGAGTGTGGAGGTTTTCACGACCCGGCCAGACACGATTTTCGGCGCGAGTTTCTGCGCCCTCTCCGTCGATCATCCCCTCAGCGCGGCCCTCGCGGCCGGCAATGCGCCCCTGCAGGCCTTCATCGAGGACGCGCGGGCCCTCGGGACAAGCGAGGAGGCCCTGGAAAAAGCCGAGAAAGAGGGGTGGGACACGGGGCTGCGGGTCCAGCACCCCTTCCTTCCCGAGATCACGCTCCCCGTCTATCTCGCCAATTTCGTGCTGATGGACTACGGCACGGGCGCCATCTTCGGCTGTCCGGCCCACGACCAGCGCGACCTCGATTTTGCCCTCAAATACAAG
>JBCDJA010000436.1:0-2458 GCA_038748465.1 Pseudomonadota bacterium | reverse complement strand
TGGGCTTTTTCCCGCGTCACGCTAAGTTTTGCTTCCAGCTCGCCCGCAACGCCCGCATCAGCATCCTTGACGGCATCCATAAGGCCTGGGCCAGAAATGGTGCTGCCGTCGATCCGGGTATAGGTGCCGGAATAAATATTCTGCATGCCAACGATATTATAGAAGTGCGAGTTGTGCGTGTTGTCGGCAAAACAATCGTGTTCTTCCTCCGGATCGTTGAGGAGGAGACCGAGTTTCATCCGCTCACCGGCAAGCTCGCCATAGGACAAACTTCCAAGACCGGTCAACATAATCGCGAGGCCGCCTTTAGGCCCGGCACCCATCAAGGCTGTACGGGCCTCTCCCTCGGCGCCCCACGCTGCTACGATCTCCTCAAGGTCGGTCAGGAGCAGATCCGAAGCCGCGCTCAGATATTCTGCCCGGCGGGCGCAATTACCGCCCGTGCAATCGCCACCTTTGGCATAATCCGTCCAGGGACGCTCCCCGGCACCGGGGCCGGTGCCATTGAGGTCTTGGCCCCAAAGCAGGAACTCAATGGCGTGATAGCCAGTTGCCACATTGGCCTCGACGCCATCCGCCTCATGCAGCTCGTCCGCCAAAAGCGCCGGCGTAATCGTTGCCGCATCGATCTCCGCCGATCCGAGCTTTAGGGTCGGGTTAGCGATGATGTTTGCTGTATAAAGAACATTTTCATCGCTTTCCGTACCATAGGAGGCATCAACATAGTCGATCATGCCTTCGTCGAGGGGCCATGCATTGACCTTGCCTTCCCACTCATCAACATAGGCATTGCCGAAGCGATAGACCTCTGTTTGCTGATAGGGAACGCGGGCGGCAAGCCACGCTGTTTTTGTGGCCTCAAACGCCTCTGCCGACGGGCTGGCAACAAACGCGTCGATTGCTTCGTCGAGCGCCTTCGCCGTCGTCAGCGCATCTTCAAACTTTGCGAGCGCGATGTCCGCATAGTTTGTCAAGACCGCATCGGGATCCACCTTCGCATGGGCCGCCAACGGAAGGGCAACAAGCGCGGTGGTGAGGGCCAATGTCTTGAGCTTCATTCAGTCTTCCTCCAATTACCTAGTCGCTTTGGTTGATCCTCAGGGTGCCGAATAACCGACTGTGTAGGTGAAGAGAACGCCAAAGACTTGGCTCTCTACATCCTCTGCGTCTTCAAGCTTATACCCGAGGTCAAATGTGAGGCCGCTTTCGAACTCATAACCAGCCGAGGCAGCAAAGAGCGTATCGTCAAAGTCGCTCCCGCCGTTCTCCTCGATCGAGCGGTCTGTGTAAGCAAGGGACAAATTCCAAGGCCCGGTCAGGAAGGCCAAGCCAGCGGTGATATAATCAGCATCCGTGTCCGTTCCCCCAAAGCCATCGAAGGAGGCATACTCAATGACGGGCTCGACGCTCAGCGACTCTGTAAGGTCCAAACCCCCGAATAACGCGACGGCAAAACCCGTCTCATCATCGGTATCGGCAGCCGTTTCTCCCTGGTCTTGGGTGGCAAAGCTCAGCGCGTAGCCGAAGCCGCCCAGGAAGGGCACGTCTTCCCCGATCAATGTGACCGCGAAGGAAGAGAGGTCCTCGGTATTACTCGGGCCGCCGTCGTCTTTATCGACGGTTGGACGGTCCTGGAACAGGCTTTCTGTCAGTCCCGTTGTGTCTGCAAAGAAACTGCTGACCGTCAGCGTGTGCTCACCGCTTGCCTCGCCTCCGAAGGACACGCTGCCCGCCAGGCCGATCCGCTCGGTCAATTCATAGTCTTCCGCGAAATCGACGCCATAGATCCCCGGGGCCAAATCCCAAGCGACGCCAAATGAGGGGTTGTATTTACCGGCGATCAGCGAGAAATCGCCCGGCGCAATTTCAAGGAATAATTGCTCCGCATAAAGACCATGGTTCTCGAAGAAAATGTCCTCGCCCGGGTCTGGGTCCTCCCCGCCTTCCACAGGCTCAAACACGAGGCCCGCATTGAGCGACACGATCTCGTTAAATGACAAAACGATTTCTGGTTCGATCGTCGCGTAGGTGTCCGTGAACTCCGCGTCATCATCATCGCTGTCGAAAACCGTGTCGCTCTCGATTTCAATGGGGATCTCGATCGAGAATTTTGGGTATAACTCAACAGCAAACGCGGGCGCGCCGCTAAACGCGGCGAGTGGCAGCGATAAAGCCACCGCGCAGGCCGATGATTTTAAAAGTGATTTTGTAGAAAGAGACATGGCCACCCCCAACGTTCGTGCAATTGCAAATCATTCGCGTCTCGCAAGGCCTACGCTTGGCCCCACCCCCATGACATAAGCCAAATTGACGCAGCCGTTTGAAATGCAGGCCACGTCATCAGCGCGCCACACATCCGCGCCGGAGCCGCCGCTCTTTATGAAGCGCAATAAGGGCTTCAGGTTGGTGCTGCCGACCATGAGAGCCCCCTTCTGGAACGCTCGACCGGCTGTCCGAC
>JBCDJA010000435.1:0-2469 GCA_038748465.1 Pseudomonadota bacterium | reverse complement strand
CACGGTTGGTTTTGTCGCCAACCAACCCATGGTGCTGGCCGGCGTGTTGGACAGCGACGCGAGCCGCAAGGCGGCCCGGTTCGTACGCTTTTGCGATTGCTTTGGAATTCCCATTGTTACCTTCTGCGACGTACCCGGATTTTTGCCCGGCACGGCCCAGGAATATGGCGGCCTCATTAAGCACGGGGCGAAACTTCTCTTTGCCTATACCGAAGCCACCGTGCCGAAAGTGACGGTCATTACCCGGAAGGCCTATGGCGGCGCCTATGACGTGATGTCCTCAAAGCACATTGGGGCGGATGTCAATTACGCCTGGCCGACGGCTGAAATTGCTGTCATGGGCGCCAAGGGCGCGGTGGAGATCATCTTCCGCAAAGATATGGGCGATCCAGAGAAAATCGCCGAGCGCACCAAGGAATATGAAGACCGCTTCTGTAACCCCTTCGTGGCCGCCCAGCGCGGCTATATCGACGAGGTCATCATGCCCCATGGCACGCGGCGCCGGGTCGCCCGCTCCTTGGCTACCTTGCGCCAGAAGCAGGTGGAAACGCCTTGGAAGAAGCACGACAACATTCCGCTTTAAATAATCCGTGCATCGCCCGTTGCGCGCCACCGACAGGGAACCCTGACGATTATGTTTTCTAAGATTCTTATCGCAAACCGGGGCGAGATCGCCTGCCGGGTTATCAAAACCGCTAAGGCCATGGGCATCAAGACAGCGGTCGTTTTCTCCGAGGCAGACGCGGATGCCTTGCATGTGGAAATGGCCGATGAGGGCGTCTTTATCGGGCCGCCGCCGGCAACCGAGTCTTATCTCGTCATTGATAAGATCATCGATGCGGTGAAGAAAACCGGCGCTGAGGCGGTGCATCCGGGCTATGGATTTTTATCCGAAAACGTCACATTCGCCGAGGCCCTGGCCGCGGAGAACATCGCCTTTATCGGGCCCAATGTGGAAGCAATCCGGGTGATGGGCGACAAAATCGCCTCGAAAAAGTTTGCCAATGAAGCCGAGGTGAGCACGGTGCCCGGCTATCTCGGCATTATCGACACGCCCGAGCGCGCCATCGAGATCGCCAACGACATCGGCTATCCGGTGATGATTAAAGCCTCGGCTGGCGGTGGCGGTAAGGGCATGCGGATCGCCCAGTCGGCCGACGAGGTGAAGGAAGGGTTCATCTCCTCCGTCAACGAAGCGAAATCGGCCTTTGGCGATGATCGGATTTTTGTCGAAAAGTTCGTCACCAATCCCCGCCACATCGAAATCCAGGTAATGGCCGACAAGCACGGCAACACGCTTTACGTTGGGGAGCGGGAATGCTCGGTCCAGCGACGCAACCAAAAGGTGATCGAGGAGGCGCCGAGCCCCTTTGTCGATCCGGCCATGCGCAAAGCGATGGGCGAGCAGGCAGTGGCCCTCGCCAAGGCGGTGAAATATGAGAGCGCTGGTACGGTTGAGTTCATTGTCGATCAGGACAAGAATTTCTACTTCTTGGAGATGAACACCCGCTTGCAGGTCGAGCATCCGGTGACCGAGCTTGTCACGGGCATTGACCTCGTGGAGCAGATGATCAAGGTCGCCGCGGGCGAAAAACTGGCCTTGACCCAAGATGACATCAAGCTCAATGGCTGGGCCTTTGAAAGCCGGATTTATGCAGAAGATCCCTATAGGGAATTTCTGCCATCCATCGGGCGCCTCAAGCGCTATGCCCCGCCCGCCGAGTCTAAGGAAAAGGACCTGGTCGTGCGCAACGACACCGGCGTGGTCGAGGGCTCCGAGATCTCGCTGTTTTATGATCCGATGATTGCCAAGCTTTGCACCTGGGCCCCGACGCGCGAAGCCTCCATGGATGCAATGCTAAACGCGCTCGATGGGTTTCTGATTGAGGGGATTGAGCACAATATCCCGTTCCTGGCGGCGTTGTATGGGCAAGAGCGCTTCCGCAGTGGTGCTCTGACGACGAATTATATTAAAGAAGAATTCCCGGATGGGTTCCAGGGCATCGAGCCGGACGCGGCTCTCAAACAGCGTTTGGCGCTTGTTGGGTGCTTTGCGCAGCTCAAGCACGAACATCGTATGTCCGGCATCAGTGGGGTCTTGCTCGATCAGCAAGATCCGGTCCGCGAAGATTGGGTTGTGCAAATCGGGGATTGGTCCTCGCCCGTGCGGATCGAGCATTCGGGCAGCATGGCCGAGATCTTCTTAGGCGATGAGACACAAGGCGGCACCAGCCATCGGGTGATGAGTGCCTGGGTGCCGGGCGAGCGGGTGTTTGTAGGCTCGGTGGACGGCGCGTCGGCTGTCGTGCAAATCAAGCGCGTGATGGGCGGCTATGAGGTTGCCCACCGGGGCGTATCGACAAAAGTCAGCGTACACCCGCCGAAGGTTGCTGACCTTGTTAAATTGATGCCGGAGAAGCCGGAGCCGGATACCTCCAAAATGCTCCTCTGCCCGATGCCGGGCCTTGT
>JBCDJA010000434.1:0-2470 GCA_038748465.1 Pseudomonadota bacterium | reverse complement strand
GCCCAATATCGGCCGGGTCAAGCTGCTGACCAACAACCCCGAGAAACTGAGCGACCTGACCCGCCACTGGATCGAGGTAACCGAGCGGGTCGGCCACAGCTTCCCCCCCAATCCCCACAATCGGGGGTATCTCCAGACTAAGGCGGAAAAAACCGGCCATCAGATCGACTCCCTGAACGATTAAGACCGGTAATTCCTTCCCCAGGCGGCATCACACGCCGCGGATTTGCTGGGGAAAGCGGCTGGCATCGCCCCTGCACCCGCTTTTGTCATCATGGATGCCTCTAGCCCTTCCATTCTGGTCGACGACGCCGATCGCTGGCGCCCCTTTGCCGCCCGCCGCACCGAGCGGCTGGCCGCGGCCGAGGCGCCGGACGGCACATCTGCAAACCGGCAAGGCTTGTTCGGCGGCGACGGACCGTCCTTCGGCGATCTCATCGACACTCTCAACCCGCTCCACCACGTCCCCATTGTCGGGACGGCCTATCGCGCGATCACCGGCGATGAGCTGTCCCACGGCCCCCGAATTATCGGGGGAGCGGCCTTTGCCGGGCCGATCGGCCTGTTGTCGGCGGGGGTCAATATCGCGCTTGTGGAGGAAACGGGCCGGGATGCCGGCCAGACGGTGCTTGCCTGGATGGGCCGGCAAAGCGCGGAAACCGTGCTGGCCCAGGCAGGCGCCGGGAAGGAGGGCGAGGCGGCGCGTGACCCGGGAGGCGAGATCGAGCCACAGCCTAAAGCCATGACCCTCGCTGCGCCTCCGATGCCACCGAGCACCAGCGCAGCCCAGTCCATTGAGAGCCCAAAAATCGACGCCGAGCCACCGGGCCAAGACAACTCGCCGGCGGATCCGGCTTCGGCGATCCCCCCAGACTTGGCCGGCCGGATGATGTCGTCCCTTGATGCCTACGCTAGGATGATGGAGGCGCGCCATGCCGCCTTTGCCGCGGACGGCGCCGACACCGCGGGCACCAACGAGTTGTTTGATGGATCTGATCGTCAGCCCTGACGCCACCGGCACGTCCGGCTTTTTAAGCTTTGACGCCGGCAAAGTTCGCTGCGCCTTGGGGCGGGGCGGCGTGGTGGCGGCAACGGATAAGCGGGAAGGGGACGGGGCGACCCCCGCCGGCGAGTGGCCCTTGAGGCGCGGGCATTACCGGCCCGACAGGCAGCAAAAGCCCCCTTCTGCCCTCGCGTTTTCACCCTTAAGCGAGACTGACGGTTGGTGCGATTGGCCCAGCGATCCGCGTTATAACCAGCCGGTGGCGCTCCCCTATGACGCCCGGTGCGAGGCAATGTGGCGCGAGGATCACCTCTACGACCTGATGGTGGTCTTGGGCCATAACGACGACCCGCCGGTGCCGGGGTTGGGGAGCGCGATTTTTTTCCACCTTGCGCATGACGATTACCGCCCGACGGAGGGCTGCATCGCCGTAGCGGCGCCAGACATGCTAACGATCCTCAGCCAGTGCTCGCCTGAAAGCCGGCTAATCGTGCTTGGCTCAGCGGAACTGGGCTAGGGGCCTTAAGTCTTGGCCGGCCGCTCGCCAAACACGGCCGTGCCGACGCGAATGTGGGTGGCGCCTTGGGCGATGGCTTCTTCAAAATCGCCGGTCATGCCCATGCTGAGGCCCTCAAGCCCATTGGCGCGGGCGATCTCCCGCAGCAGCGCAAAATGGGGGGCGGGCGGCTCGGCCAGCGGTGGTATAGCCATGAGCCCCTTCACCGGCAGATTGTATGTGTCGCGGCACATCGCAATAAAGCCGTCGGCCTCCAAAGGGAGAACGCCTGATTTTTGAGCCTCTTCGCCGGTGTTGATTTGAATGAAAAGCTCAGGCGCGCGCCCGGAGCGCTCGACCTCCCGGGCAAGGGCCTCGGCCAGTTTCGGCCGGTCGAGGCTATGGATCGCATCAAAAAGCGCCACCGCGTCGCGCACCTTGTTGGTTTGCAAAGGACCGACAAGGTGTAGGTGTAGGCCTTCGCGCCCCTCGCGCACGGCCGGCCATTTGGCTTGGGCCTCCTGCACCCGGTTTTCGCCAAACAGTGTGTGGCCGGCCGCAATGACCGGGCTGATCCGCTCCGCCCCATGCACTTTAGAAATCGCGATAAGCTCGATCTCGGCCGGGTCGCGCTGTGCGCGGCGCGCGGCCTCATCGATGCGGGCTCGGAGGTGGGTGAGATTGGCAACAGGATCAACCATGGTGTCTTGGTATGTCGCCCGTGTCGCGGACCACCTCAAGCGCCGGCGCGCGCGGCTGCGCGGCGGCGAGGGTCCGCGTCTACCCAGCCTTTTTCTGTTCACAGACGGTACGAGGGTACCCGACCCGTTGCGCGATATTGCTCGCCTGCCCCAAGGGAGCGGCGTGGTTTATCGGCCCTATACCCACGAGGCGCCGCAGGCGCTGGGCGAGCGCGTTGCCGCGGCCTGCCGGGAGGCCGGGCACGTGCTTTTGGTGGGCCGCGATGCCCG
>JBCDJA010000433.1:0-2477 GCA_038748465.1 Pseudomonadota bacterium | reverse complement strand
CTAATGGGCACACCGGCCCTTGCGGTCGTGGCCCCCCTCGACGCGCAGATCGCGGTCGAGCCCCAATGGGCCTATCTCGTTTACATCGCGATCGTGGCCGGTTCGGTCGGTCTTGCCGTGAGCTTCATGGCCTTCATCCTGCGCAAACAGCTGCTGGAACGGGAGGACGCAAAACGCATGCGCGAGCGGGTCGAGGCGCTGGAAGGAGAGCTGCATAGCGCGCAAACCTTGCTTGAAGCCTCGCCTGCAGTTGCCCTCGTTTGGGAGGGCCGGATTGGCGAGGGCGCGCGCACGCGCCCCTCTGACCTTGAAGACGACGAGGGCGACCGGCTTGAGGCCAGCGCCGAGGCAACGGGCCTAGAAGATGACGGCCCGACAGCCATTGAGGCGCGGCTTCTGGGCCACAAACCCTCGGGGGGCAAGCATGAGCGCGCAGGCCCCCTCCAAGGGGGGAACGATTTTGGCCTCGGCACCCCCAAGGTTTTAGGCAGTCCCGTCGCGGTCAGCCGCCTTCTTGGCGCGGGCGAGGAGCCGGAAGGCCCCCGGGGCGCCGGCGCGATTTCCCTCTTTGATTGCTTTTTGCGCGGCCTTGAAGGGGATCAAGGGGAACGTCTTGCCGCGGCCGTCCGCCGGCTGAAAATGGAGGGGCTGCCGTTTTCGCTGCAGATCGGATGTGCGGGCGGGCAAACCTTTGAGGCGGAAGGCAGCCCGGTTGGCCAAAAAGCAGTGGTCTGGCTGCGCGATGTGTCTTCGGATGTGGGACAGTTCGCCGATCTTGAAGGGCGCTTGCAGAAAGTCCGTCAGGAGAGGGATGCGCTGGCTGATATTCTCAACCGGGCGCCCCTGCCGATATGGCATCGCGGACCGGACGATCATTTGGCCTGGGTCAATGAGGCCTATGCCGACGCGGTCGAGCACAGCCGCGACTTGGCGGTCGACAAAGACATCGCGCTCCATCCACGCCTCGCCGATCTCGGCAAATCTGCGCGCCAGGACGGCCTGACCGTGCGCGAGGAGGGGCATGCGGTTGTCGGCGGCAGCCGCCGGGCGTTGGAGCTTGTGGCCCTGCCGCTTGAAGAGGGCACGGCCGGAATCGCGCTTGACAGGACCGATGTGGAGGAGGCGCGCGAGGAGCTGCAGCGCCATATCGCCGCCCATGCGGAAACCCTAAACGGTCTTGCGAGCGCCGTTGCCATCTTCGGTACCGATCAGCGCTTGCGTTATTTCAACCGGGCCTTTACCCGGCTTTGGAACCTCGATGAGGAATGGCTGGAGGCTGATCCTCTTGAGGCGGAGGTGTTGGACCGCCTGCGTGAAGAGCGCCGCCTGCCTGAACAAGCCGATTTCGGCTCCTGGAAGAAACAACGTCTGGCGCGCTATAAAAACGCCATCGAGCCGCTTGAGGAGATGTGGCACCTGCCGGACGGGCGCACGCTACGGCTTATCTCCCGGCCGCATCCCTTTGGCGGGCTCATTCATCTCTATGAAGACGTTACCGATCAAATCGCGCTTGAAAGCTCTTACAACCGGCTGATCAATGTTCAGCGTGCAACCCTTGATAACCTCTATGAGGCGGTTGCGGTGTTTGGCTCCGATGGCCGGCTGAAATTGCACAACGCCGAGTTCGCAGAGATGTGGGAGCTGCCGGTAGAGCGGCTTGAAGGAGAGCCGCATTTCAATCTCGTCGCAAAGTGGTGCGGCAAGCTCGTCGATCTCGCTGATGGGTGGCACACCTTGAACAGCGCGGTCACTGCCCATGGCGGGGCGCGGACCTCAGTGCGCGGACAAATGGCTCGGCGCGACGGGGTGATCGTGCAATATGCTAGCACCCCGCTGCCTGACGGGCGGGTGCTTGTAAGCTTTGTCAACGTCACCGATACAACCCGCATGGAGCGGGCCCTGCGTGAGCGTAACGATGCTCTGGAGGCGGCCGATCGGCTCAAACAGGCATTTGTGGAACATGTCTCCTACCAGCTGCGCACGCCCCTCACAGCCATCAAAGGTTTTGCGGAGATGCTGCAAAGCCACATGTTTGGGGCCCTTAACGAAAGGCAAGACGAATACACAGGCAATATCCTTCTTGCCTCGGAGCAATTGCACGGCTTGATCGACGACATTCTGGACCTTGCCACCATCGAAGCGGGGGTGATGACGCTTGAGGTCGCCGATGTGGATGTCGCGAAAGTCATCGGCGCGGCGGTGGAGCTCAGCACCAAGAAGGCCCTCGATGCTGGGGTCTCGCTCAAGCGGGATATCGACAAGGCGGTTGGGGCGATGCCCGTCGACGAGCGGCGCGTGAAGCAAATGGTCTTCAATCTCGTCAGTAACGCCCTGGCGCATACCCCGGCCGGGGGGCAGGTTACGGTGGGTGCGGACAGGATCGAGGGTCAGGTTCGGCTTTGGGTGCGCGATACCGGCATCGGTATTTCCCCCGAGCACCAGCCGGTGGTGTTCGACCGGTTCGAAGCCTTTGGCGG
>JBCDJA010000432.1:0-2480 GCA_038748465.1 Pseudomonadota bacterium | reverse complement strand
TTGTTCCGGTTGATCACCCGCCTGTAAAGATCGTTGAGATCGGAGGTGGCGAACCGTCCCCCGTCGAGGGGCACGAGCGGGCGAAGCTCCGGGGGAATGACCGGCACGACAGCCATAATCATCCACTCAGGCCGGTTGCCCGATTTGATGAAGGCCTCAATGAGCTTCAAGCGCTTGACCAGCTTTTTCGGCTTCAACTCCGAGGTCGTCTCGATGATCTCCTGACGGATCTTATCGGTCTCTTTTTCGAGATCCATGCTCTCGAGCATTTCGCGGATTGCCTCAGCGCCGATCGCCGCCGTGAAGCTATCTTGCCCGTAGGTTTCCTGCGCATCGTAAAACTGCTCTTCGCTGAGCAATTCACGCTCCTTGAGCGGCGTCAGGCCGGGCTCGATGACGACCCAATTTTCGAAATAGAGGATCTTTTCAAGGTCTTTGAGCGTCATATCGAGCATCAGCCCGATGCGGCTTGGCAACGACTTCAAAAACCAAATATGGGCGACCGGCGAGGCCAGCTCGATATGGCCCATGCGCTCGCGACGGACCTTCGAAAGCGTGACCTCGACACCGCATTTCTCGCAGACGATGCCTTTGTACTTCATGCGCTTATACTTGCCGCACAAGCACTCGTAATCCTTGATCGGACCGAAGATCCGTGCACAGAAAAGCCCATCCCGCTCCGGTTTAAACGTGCGGTAGTTGATGGTCTCGGGCTTTTTGATCTCGCCATAGGACCAGGACAGGATTTTTTCCGGGCTGGCGATTGAAATCCGAATACGGTCAAAGCTCGGTGCTGTGACAGCCGGATTAAATAGGTTCATGACCTCTTGGTTCATGGGGTCGTCTCCTTATCGCCCGGCCACGCCTGGGCGTTTGAAACGGGTCGTCGAAAACCGCCTAGGCCGCGGCGGTTTCGTCATCCTCATCGCTGCGCCCGGTCACAAGTTCGACATTCAGTCCAAGCGAGCGGATCTCTTTAACAAGCACATTGAAGCTCTCAGGGATCCCGGCCTCGAAGGTGTCATCGCCGCGCACAATCGCCTCATACACTTTGGTGCGGCCCGCCACATCGTCCGATTTGACGGTTAACATCTCCTGCAGGGTGTAAGCGGCGCCATAGGCCTCAAGCGCCCAAACCTCCATCTCCCCAAAGCGCTGACCACCGAATTGCGCCTTGCCGCCCAAGGGTTGTTGGGTAACGAGCGAGTACGGACCGATGGACCGGGCGTGGATCTTGTCGTCCACCAGATGGTGCAGCTTCAGCATGTAGATGATGCCAACCGTCACCGGCCGCTCAAACGGCTCGCCGGTTTTGCCATCAAACAGGATGGACTGGCCGGACGCACTCAAGCCCGCATGGTCGAGCATTTCCACAATGTCTGGCTCGTGAGCGCCATCGAAAACGGGCGTTGCGATGGGCACGCCCTTGCGCAGATTGTCGCCCAATTCCTCAAGCTCGTGATCGTCAAAGCCGGCCAAATCATCCATCTGCCCGTACGCAACAGACAGCTTGCCTTTCAAGGTGTCGGTCGAGCCGCTGCGCTTATACTCATTCACAGCCTCGCCGATTTGCCGGCCCATGCCCGCGCAAGCCCACCCCAAATGGGTCTCCAGGATCTGGCCCACATTCATGCGGCTTGGCACCCCCAGCGGGTTGAGCACGATGTCAACCGACGTCCCGTCCTCAAGATACGGCATGTCCTCGATGGGCATGATTTTGGAAATCACGCCTTTGTTGCCGTGCCGGCCGGCCATTTTGTCACCGGGCTGAAGTTTGCGCTTCACCGCAACAAAGACCTTGACCATCTTCATCACTCCAGGCGGCAGTTCATCGCCCCGCTGGAGTTTTTCCACTTTGTCGACAAAGCGTTTTTCAAGCCGGTCCTTGGCCGATTGATATTGCTTCCGCAGCGCCTCGATGGCGGACATGGAGTCATCGCTTTCAACGACCACCTCCCACCATTTGTTGCGGGGCATATCTTGAAACGTATCCGCGTCGACGGCGGCACCAGCGCGCAGACCCTTGGGGCCTGAGGCGATCGTGCCCCCGGTCAGCAGCTCACGCAGCCGGCCATAAATGTTCCGCTCAAGGATCACCAGCTCATCGTCGCGGTCTTTTGCCAGCCGGTCGATCTCTTCGCGCTCGATGGAGACCGCCCGCTCGTCTTTGTCCACCCCATGGCGGTTAAAGACACGCACCTCCACAACGGTGCCCGCAACCCCGGGCGGCAACTTGAGGGAGGTGTCGCGCACATCAGAGGCTTTCTCGCCGAAAATCGCCCGGAGCAATTTTTCCTCCGGGGTCATCGGGCTTTCGCCCTTCGGGGTGATTTTCCCGACAAGAATATCGCCGGGCTGCACCTCCGCACCGATATACACAATGCCGGCCTCGTCGAGATTCTTAAGCGCCTCCTCGCCGACATTGGGAATGTCGCGGGTAATCTCTTCCGGCCCCAGCTTGGTGTCGCGGGCCATCACCT
>JBCDJA010000431.1:0-2498 GCA_038748465.1 Pseudomonadota bacterium | reverse complement strand
TTGTGAGCCGGTGTCGGCCCGGGCCCCCAGGCAAGTCTTAAAAGCCGATGCGCGTTACATGCTGAGGCGCTTTAAAAGCTGACGCGCAGATGCAGCTGGAGCTGCACATCTTGGACATTTCCAGCGCTCGCCAGATCGTTGCCCCCATCGTGGTCGACATAAAGCGCCTCAACGCCCGCCTCGAGCGCCTCTGACAGGGTGCGCCGCCCGGCGACCGCCATGGACCAACCGCTTTCCCCAGGCGCAAGGCCTGTGAACCCGCGCTCATTCGTCTCGAAATACTCAACCCTTACCGCAAGATTTTGGTTCTCCGACAGCTGATGGTTCACTAGTCCATAGGCGGAGGAATATTCAACGTCATAAAGCCGCCAGCCAGTTGCCGAGGATCGGGGGCCCATCGCCGTCTCGCCAATCATGGCCTGGGCGAGAAACTCGGTTTCGTCTGTGAGCCTTACTTTAAGCCCGCCATTGGCAAAGCGGGTCGCCCAGCTGTATTGACCGTCCTTGAGCTCGAGGGGGTCGCCGCGATTATCATAGCCGGTGGCCAATAAGGTTATGCGGTCGGTGTACTGCCATTTTGCTGTGAGGGTCACGCCAACCCGCCCATCGACCTCCTTAAAGGGTTTTGTGCGCTCGGCCTGGAGCGGAATCAGCGCGCGTCTTGCGTCATCGTCGGGGATCAAGAACCGTCCTCCGGCCGTGGTTTTGATGTCGTGCAGCGCCCAGCCGCGATAGGCGAGCAAGGTGCCGGCCGTGTCGTTATACCCGAACCCGCCCAGCCGAAGATCGAGGTGATGGGCGCCGAACCGCTTGGCCGCCCGCGCCTCAACGCCGGTGATTGCCACCTCTTCGCCGATCCAGGAATTGATCGCAGACGGCGTCAGCGTGCGCGTCAGCCCCCAGGCTGGCCCGTCATGCTCTAACGACACAAGAGGGTAATAGCGCCCCGCCCTGGCGCTCAATCGCCACCCAGCCTTCGGTAAGGTCCGGTAGCGGATGAACGTCTCAACCGGCCCGAGGGCCGATCCCTGGTCCGGACCCGCCTGAACATGGAAATGCCCCGACCAAGAGGAGCTGAAGGTCGGCGTCCACAACAAGGTCGCTTCGGCAAGCTCCGCGTCGGTGCCTTCCCCGTCCACCGAGCCGTAACGGGTTTTGCTAAAGCCCCCGTCCAACCATTCCCGGTCTGCATCGGAATAGGCGGCACGCAAATCGATCCAGCCCGTCAGATCTGGGCGGGACAATGCCGCGGCATCGGCCGGGCCGGTGGCGGTCAGGAGATAAAGGGCTGCCCCTGCGAGCGCGAGGGCAAGCGGGCGAGCGCTGGGGAGCGCGAGGGGCGAGGCAGGGCGCCGCATAGGCGATATCCCTCTTTAGACGGCCTTTGACAAATCGGTGTCGATGACCGACTCGTCTGAGGCAAGAAACTGAATGAGATCGTCAAGCGGCATGGGGCGTCCAAGCCCATAGCCCTGACCGATATCGCACCCCATGCCGGCCAGTAGCGCCGCTGCCGTTTTAGTTTCAACGCCCTCTGCTGTGACCTTCATCCCCAGGCTGTGGGCAAGATCGACCGTCGAGCGCACCAACAACGCGTCGCGGTTGTTTTTGTCGATGTTGAGCACGAATTCCTTGTCGATTTTAAGCTCCGATGCCGGAATTCTCTTTAGGTAAGCAAGCGAGGATAAACCGCTTCCGTAGTCGTCAATGGAGATTTGGATACCCTGGTCGGCAAACCCATGGATGGCGGCAATGCCGCCTTCCGGATCGCCAATCACCGCCGTTTCTGTGATTTCAAAACACACCTCGCCGCACCGCGACGCGAGCCGCGCCGAGGCGGCCTCGGCAAACCGCTCATTGCCAACAAGCCGCCCCGACAGATTAATGGACATACACAGATCATATCCATGCTGCTTCAGGGTCTCTTGGGCTTTCAAAGACTTGTCGAGAACGTAATGGGTCAACGCTTCGATATGGCCGGTTTCTTCGGCAAGCGGAATAAAGATATCCGGGAAGACAGGTCCACGGACGGGATCTTTCCAGCGCACTAAGGCTTCAACGCCGACGGGCTGCTGTGAGCGAAGGTCATATTTTGGCTGATAGGCGACGGTGATCGTGCCAGTCTCCAGCGCCTTTACAAGATCGCCCATTAAGGACAGGTTGTCCCGTGTCGCCTCATACTTTTTGGGATCGAAGAAAGCGAGGTCCTCGTGGTTAGAGGCTGCTTGATCGACGGCAATGCTCGAGCGTTTGATCGCGGCGCCAGGCTCTGCCGGATCCACATCGCTGGCCCCAGCGCGAACCATAATGTCCACAGAGCTCCCATCGACCGAAAATACAGTGTGTACGGAGGCGACCATTGTACTGATAAGGCGTTGAGCCTCGTCCCGATCGGCAGCGTCAATCAGAGTGCCGATAAGTCCGTCTGAGATCACGGCGACAAAGCGGGTTTTGTTTTGCTCTTGCAGTTTTCCGGCGAGGGAAACCATCAGCTTGCT
>JBCDJA010000430.1:0-2518 GCA_038748465.1 Pseudomonadota bacterium | reverse complement strand
GGCATTAATGTGCACGGTGATGGGTTTCCGTTCCCCGGTAACACCGCGACCATGGCCCCGATCGTCGACCGGTGGGGATTTAACATGGTGCGGGGTAATCTCCAGGCGATCGATCCCCATAAGGACGATACGTTTGAAGACCAAGCAACGGCGGACGATCTGGTAAAGGCCTATTCGCGGCGTAAAATCGTTGTCCTGCTTGAGGCCCACGACCGGATCGGCGGGTGGTTTGAGGGGGCGGACCGCGACAGGCTCATCGCCTGGATGACAGATCTTGCAACGGACTATCGCGACAACCCCTATGTTTGGCTGGGTGTGCAGAACGAGCCGGGCGCGATGGACAGCCCAGAAAAAGCACAAACCTGGCTTGAAACCCACCAGGACGTGATCGACGCGGTGCGCGCGACCGGATTTACCGCCCCAATCGTCGTCAACGATTGGTATTGGGGGCAGGGGTCAGGCGATCAAGATCCAGAGTTTGAGGCTGGCGACAGTGCGATTCTGTCGCTTGGGCCCCAACTTATCGATCCGCAGGACAATCTTGTCTTTGATCTGCATGTCTACGATCAATGGGATACCAACGCCTATGCTCAGTTGGCGGCCTTTGCCGATGTCGCCTTGGAACGCGAGCTTGCCTGGCTCGTGGGGGAGTTTGGGCCGCGGGCGGATGGAAGCCTTCTTGAGGCCTCAGATGCGGTGTTTTTGTTGGGCCAAACGCGCGGCATCGGGCATCTGGCCTGGAATTGGTATAGCGCCGATGAGTGGGACCTGACGACAAGCGGCAATGGGGGCGGTCATTGGATCGAGTTCGATCAGGCCGGTCGGCCGACCAATCTTACGGCCTTCGGTCAAAAGCTTTGGGACACCAACAGTCGTCCCTAGCCGCCTACCGCCTACCTTTTACGCCGCGCGATCAACCCGCGGCGGAAACTCGATATAGGTGCGTACCAGGAGTTTTGCAAATTCCTCCGCTGTTGGTCTTTCACCGCTCAGCGCACCCCGCTCGCGCAAATCGGCCTCAAGCGTATCCAAAATCGTCAAAAGGGATAGGCCCTCTTTGTGCTCGCGCCATAACGCGCGTTCTGCCTCATCGGCGAAGCAATAGGCCTTCCAGGAGATCGATAAGCGCATATCGGCCCAGTCGTATCGGGCGATGACCCGGTCGCCATCGCGCACGACCCACGCGCCGTCCGCTTCTGCGCCTAGGGTCATGCCCGGCCTGAGATCGGGAATTTTCGCCGGCTTTTCTGAAAGGCGGCCAACCCCATGAAACACACTGTCTGTATCAAGAATGACAGCTGTATTGTAACGGGCGGGGTGGAAAACCGGCGCCGCATCCTTGCCCTCGGGATAGAAAATGAACTCGCCCCCGTCCGCATCGTGGTACCACGACACGCAGGTCGCAATGGGCATCCGCCAACGCTCGAACAAGCCCGAATGGTGCATCACCACAAGCAGCCATTGGGGCATTTTTTTGCGGTCGGCACCCCGGAACTCTGGAACATCCGTATGCACGGCTAATTCCTGACCCGGCACATAGACATTGGCAAAGACGATGGCCGGCTCCACGACCGGTCGGTCGAAAATTTTTCCGGCCGCCTCAAGCAAGCCCGGGTGATGCATAAAGCGTTCAATCCCCGGCAGTTTGATGTCGTCCCCATAGGCATAGGTCTCGCGGAAATAGTTTGTGCGCGCGATAATCGAGGCTGCTTCTTCTGGATCGGCCAGGACATCGGCATTTTGGTCGACATAATTGAGGAAGGCATCGAAGCGTTGGGGCAGGTTCTCGCCGATGCCCTCGTTAAGGCCTTCCTCTGAATACATGCCATGGGGGCCGAAGGCGGCAGCGAGTTTGACGATGGTTGCAGCGCCATCGCCTTCAAAAAGAGGATCGAAAATCGTGAAATTGGCCGGTGCCATGGGGGTTCCTCCAAGTGTTATTTTCCAAGGAGGCTAACTGGCCCATCGGGCGATGCCAAGATTTGCCTTGCGGGTGCACCCGGGAGGGGGGCTGCCGGCCCTGAAGCGAAGCGCATTTGGATCGGCGACAAGTGGATTTGGAATGGGGACTTTAAAAATCGACGTGCCCGACGGGGGCGTTTTGCCGGTCAATCGCGCCCTAGGCCCTTCGCGCTCAGCTCCGCCAGATAGGCTTGCCATTTCGCGTCCTTCTCCACGCCCAATTCGTAGAGATATCGCCAGGTATAAAACCCCGTATTGTGCCCGTCGGAAAAAGTGAGCTTGACGGCGTAATTGCCAACAGGGTCGATGCCTTCAACCGTCACGCTGCGTTTGCCGGCTACGGTAATCTCTTGGCCGGGGCCGTGGCCTTTTACTTCAGCACTCGGGCTCATAACGCGCAGCATCTCGGCGCTGAGGCTGAAGGTCTCGTCCGTGTCGAAGTCAATCTCGAGCCGGGCTTCTGCAGTATAATGACGGATTTCTAAGGGCCAGGGCTTTGCCTTATCCGGCGAGCCCGCCTGCCCATCCGCTTGGGTCATGGCTTGCGCTCATCCTC
>JBCDJA010000429.1:0-2543 GCA_038748465.1 Pseudomonadota bacterium | reverse complement strand
CGGGTATTGGTCGAGCGTCGAGGCCGGGCTTGAGAAGGGGGCGGACAGTTTCCGGACGCCGCTGACGGCAAAGGGGGAGGCGCTCACGCCTGGGGTTGCCATCCATGCCTCGCTGCTCGCGGGATACCGCGAGGAGGGGCATATCCGCCATGGAGGTGCGGTATGGCGGGCAGGGTTGATTGTTTTGCTCGCCGCCGCCGCGTGGTCCCTGTTTCGGTTTGTCTCGCCGGGCCGGTCCGTGTTTTTCACACTGGCGATCGTCGGTGGGCTGCTCGGTCTTGCCGCGCTTGGCCTGAAGGTCGGTCTTGTATGGCTTCCGGTGACAGGGCCAATGGCCCTCTTTGTGTCCGGAGCGATTGGCGCCACCGGCGGTGGGCTGGTGGGGGAGCGGCTCGAACGCGAGGCCTTAAGGCGTCTTTTCGGGCGCTATGTTGCTGACAGTGTGATCGAGAAAATGTCCGGCGGGGATACTGCCGCGCTTCTGCGTCCGGACAGGCGGACGGTCAGTATTCTGTTTTGTGACATTGCCGGGTTTTCAGGGCTTACGACTTCCCTGGGGCCGGAGCGCTTAGGGGAGGTGTTGCGGTCGTATTTCGACACCATGGGCGCTGTTGTGCTTGACCATGAAGGCACCATCGAACGCGTGCTTGGCGATAGCCTTGTAGCGTTTTTCAATGCGCCGCTCGACCAGTCCGACCACCGGGACCGGGCCCTGCGCTGTGCCTTGGCGCTCGATGCCGCGTCTGATGCCTTCCGTGAGGAGATGAACAAAGCCGGAATTGCCTTTGGGGAAACTCGGATCGGCATTAACACCGGATCGGTGGCGGTCGGCAATTTCGGCAGCGCGACCCGCGTTCATTACACGGCCCTCGGCGATCCGATAAATGGCGCGGCGCGGCTCGAGGCGGCAAACAAATTGTTCGGCACACGCATTCTTGCGGGGGCGGAAACCGTGATGGAAGGCGGTGAGACTGACGTGCGCCCCGTGGGCGAGGTCGCGCTTGTGGGACAGCCCGAGCCCCTTTTAGTCTACGAGCCGCTCGCCTCGCCCGCTCTTCTCCCGTCGTATCTGTCAGCGTACACCTTACTAGAGACGGATCGTGCAAAGGCGAAAACAGCCTTTGCAGCGCATCTAGCGGACTGGCCGCACGACCCTCTAGCTGCCTTTCACCTGCGCCGATTGGAGGCAGGCGAAGGGGGGTACTTGATCCGTCAGGTGTCGAAATAGAGGCGGTGGGTTAAATCCCCTACGCCCAAAAAAACCCCGCCGGCGCGGCGCCAACGGGGTTTTTGCGCGGGGTGAGAACTTGCTTTAAGTGGCCGCCTCAAAGAGCTCTGCAACCCGCTCCCAATTGACCAGGTTATCAAGAAAGGCCTTGAGATAATCGGGCCGGGCATTGCGGTAATCAATGTAGTAGGAATGTTCCCACACATCGCATCCAAGCAGCGGTGTTGCGTTGTGCACGAGCGGATTCTCGCCATTCGGGGTCTTCATCGTCTCGAGCTTGCCGCTTGGGGACAGGACAAGCCAGCACCAACCGGAGCCGAATTGGCCCATGCCTGCCTCCGTGAACGCGGCTTTAAACGCATCAACGGAGCCGAAGTCTTCGGTTAGCTTTTTCTCAAGAGCGCCGGGGATCGCGCCGCCCCCGTTGGGCTTCATCCACTGCCAAAATTCGATGTGGTTCCAATGCTGGGCCGCGTTGTTAAAAAGTCCGGCAAGCTTGGGGTCTGCAAAGCTTGCCTTGACCACCTCGACAAGGTCCTTGCCCTCCATGCCGGCGTCTTTGGCCAATTGGTTGCCCTTGGTCACATACGCGTTGTGGTGTTTGTCGTGGTGGAACTCCAGGGTCTCCTTCGACATATAAGGCTGCAGGGCTTCGTAATCGTAAGGCAGGGGGGGCAGTTCAAAAGCCATGGGGACATCTCCTTTGGGTCATACGGAAGGGGCGAGGCGAGCCGTGACGCGCCTGACTGGAACGCAAAGTCATATCGGCGCGTTCCAGAATCAAGGGCTTGGGTGCGCTTTCGCCGGGGTGGATCGCGGATGACGCAAGCAGGCCCAGGGATGGCTGGTCAAGCCCTGGCGGCGCATGTGCGCGGGGCCGATCCGGATCGGTATCTCGCCTCGCTGTTTGCCCCGGCCGAAAAACGCGAGGCCCTCTGGGCGCTTTACGCCTTTCACGCAGAAATTGCGCGGGTGCGCGACACGGTCAGCGAACCGATGCTCGGGGAAATCCGGTTGACCTGGTGGCGGGATGTTCTCGACGAGCTTTATGCCGGCGAGGCGCCGCGCGCGCACGAGGTGGTGGTGCCGCTCGCGCACCTCATCAGGAGCCACGGGATTGCCCGGGACCCGTTGGAGGCGCTGATCGATGCTCGGTATCGGGACCTTGATCCGGCCCCCTTTGAAACCGATGGCGACTTTCTGGCCTATCTCGATGCCACCGCCGGAGCTTTGATGGGGGTTGCCGCGGGGCTTTTGACACCAGAGCCTCCCGATGCGTGGCTCGGTGCGGTGCGCGAGGCGGGACGGGTGTGGG
>JBCDJA010000428.1:0-2557 GCA_038748465.1 Pseudomonadota bacterium | reverse complement strand
GGCATAGCCCCAAAATTCGGTGCGCACCCGCTGGTGCAACCGCTCGGCAAAGGCCTCCGCCAGCCGGTCGGCCAAGGCCTTAAACAAAATTGCGCTGTAATCGTCGTGGGCCGCCTCAAACGCCTTGGAGCGCTCGGCCTCTCCATGACCGGTAGTGACCGCAAAGGCTCCAATATAATCGGTATACCCTGCTTGTCTTGGTGCAACAAAATCAGCAAGCGCCAGATTGGGCCGTCCCTTAGAGCGCTGCATTTGCTGGCGCAAGGTGTGCATGCGCATTAGCTCTTGCTTAGCCGTTTCATCCGTATAGAGGACAATATCGTCACCCTCTTGATGGGCCGGCCAAAAGCCGAAGACAGCATTTGCGGTGAGCCACCCTTCGCGCTCGATTTGGTCAAGCATGCGCTGGGCGTCTTCATAAAGTGGGCGGGCCGCCTCGCCCACAACCGGATCGTCGAGAATATCGGGAAAGCGACCATGCAATTCCCAAGACTGGAAAAACGGCACCCAGTCAATATAACCGCGTAGATCCGCAATTGGATAATCATCTAAGGTTTGAATGCCGGTAAAGGTTGGCTTGGTCGGCGTGTAAAGGCTCCAGTCGGGGCGGAAGGCATTTTCCTGAGCGTCAGACAGATGCGCGAGCTTTGCCACGCCCCGCGAGGCCGCATGCCGTTCGGCCATGTCCTCGTAATCGGCGCGAATATTTTGGGCATAGTCCGGCCCTTGTTCCTTAGACAGAAGAGTTGACGCCACGCCAACAGCCCGGGAGGCGTCCGTAACATAGACGGTCTGTCCCTTGCGGTATTCGGGATCAATCTTCACGGCCGTGTGGACCTTGCTGGTCGTCGCGCCGCCGATAAGGAGGGGAATGTCAAAGCCCTGGCGTTCCATCTCGCGCGCCACGCCGACCATCTCATCAAGGCTCGGCGTGATAAGGCCCGACAACCCGATAATGTTGACGTCTTCCTCAACGGCCTTTTCGAGGATCGTCTGGGTCGGGACCATCACGCCCAGGTCAACCACCTCAAAATTATTACATTGCAGGACGACACCGACGATGTTCTTGCCGATGTCGTGCACATCGCCTTTGACCGTCGCGAGGAGCACCTTGCCGGCATTCTCCTTTTTCGCCCCGGACTTCTCTTGCTCTTCCTCCATATAGGGGAGCAGATAAGCCACGGCTTTTTTCATGACGCGGGCGCTTTTAACGACCTGGGGCAGAAACATTTTGCCCTCGCCAAACAGGTCACCCACGACGTTCATGCCGTCCATGAGCGGCCCTTCGATCACATCGAGGGGCCGGTCGGCTGCCGCGCGGGCCTCCTCCACATCCCCGTCGATATAATCCGCAATGCCCTTAATCAGTGCATGGGAGAGGCGCTCGCTCACCGGCGCTTCCCGCCAACTCAGATCCTCGACCCGTTTTTTGCCCCCCTCGCCTTTAAACTCGCCGGCCAAGTCGAGCAAACGCTCGGTCGCATCATCGTCCTTGTTCATCAACACATCTTCGACGGCCACACGAAGTTTTTCGGGGATTTCATCGTAGACGGTCAATTGCCCCGCATTGACGATGCCCATATCCATGCCTTGGCTTATCGCATGGTACAAAAAGGCCGAGTGCATCGCCTCACGCACTGGTTCGTTGCCCCGGAACGAAAAGGAGATGTTGGAAACACCGCCTGAAATGTGGGCGTGCGGAAGCTCCTTACGGATGCGCGCCGTGGCCTCAATAAAATCGAGCGCATACCGATTGTGCTCTTCGATCCCGGTCGCCACGGCAAAAATATTCGGATCAAAGATGATGTCTTCTGGGGGGAAATCGAGCTTCTCAATCAGAAGATCATAGGACCGCTTACAGATCTCGAACTTGCGTTCGGCAGTATCCGCCTGCCCCACTTCATCGAACGCCATGATCACAACGGCCGCGCCATAGGCCATCACAAGGCGCGCCTGCTCCAAAAAGGCCTCTTCCCCCTCTTTCAGGCTGATCGAATTGACGATCGCCTTGCCTTGCACATTCTTTAGGCCGCGCTCGATGACACTCCATTTCGAGCTGTCGATCATAAAGGGAACGCGCGCGATATCGGGCTCGGAGGCAAGGAGCCGCAAAAAGCGCTCCATCGCTTCTTCCGAGTCCAGCATCCCCTCATCCATATTGATATCGATAACTTGCGCGCCGTTTTCCACCTGCTGGCGCGCGACCTCAATCGCTTCGTCGTAGCGGTCTTCCTTGATCAACTTCCGAAACTTCGCCGAGCCCGTAACATTCGTCCGCTCACCCACATTCACGAAATTGACTTCCGGCGTGAGGGTGAAGGGCTCAAGGCCCGAGAGCCTGAGATAAGGGGTACGGGGCTTGATGGTGCGCGGGGCGGCTCGGTCCACCAAGTCGGCAATCGCGGCGATGTGCTCGGGCGTTGTACCGCAGCACCCACCGACAACATTCACAAGACCATCTTCAACAAAGGTCTTCAACACGGCGGCCATTTGTTCGGGCGTCTCGTCATATTCGCCGAACTCATTGGGCAAGCCCGCATTCGGGTGGGCACTGACG
>JBCDJA010000427.1:0-2565 GCA_038748465.1 Pseudomonadota bacterium | reverse complement strand
TGCCCGAGTACCTCGGTCAGGCGCCGCGGATCGACCCGTGCCGTGAGCGTGTCCCAAACCACCCCGAAGGGCGCTTCGTGGGGGGGCGGCCAGCCGGCAAAGCCGGGCCGGTCAAGCACCTCCCAACCAAAGCGCCCTTGCCACGCGGCCCGGGCATCGCCTGTCCGGCGCTCCGCCCGCTCTCGTGCTGCAAGACTTGCGAGGGGTTGAAGCCGTCCGCACCGCCGGTAACCGGTGGTCATCCCCGAGGCGTCTTCGAGCCGCCGGCAGGCCTGCTCCAAAGACGCGAGCGCTTCGAACTGGAAGGCCTTCTTGGCGTTCCACCCATCGGGCGCGTAGGGGGCAAGGGCGCCGAGGACACCGCCGCTCGCGCCAGCGGCAATCCCGCCTTTGTCGATGACGCGGACCGACAGGCCAGCATCAAGGCAGGCCATGGCGGTCCACAGACCCATAATCCCCGCGCCCACCACAAGCACATCGCTTGCCGTGGCTGTCGGTTTTGGTCCTGATGCCGGAATTGGAACCATTAGAGTGACCGACGCCGATGACCGACGCTCCCAAAGTGACGCGTTTACCGCCGCCTGTTCTCGAGTGGCGGGAAGGTGTGCCTGTCTCGCATGACTTCGATGATGTGTACTACTCGACGGCGGGCGGGCGTGCGGAGACGGGCCATGTGTTTCTTGCCGGCAATGGCCTACCGGATCGATGGGTCCTCGGGCAGCCCTTTTTCATTGCCGAACTGGGTCTCGGCACCGGTCTCAACGTTCTTGAAACCTGGGATTTTTGGGAGGAGGTCGGCCGGCCGGGCTCGATCACGCTGACAAGCTTCGAGCAATGGCCAATGGAGAAAAGTGATCTCGCGCGCGCCCATGCAGCCTGGCCTGATTTGGCAGCCCGATCGGCCCGGCTTGTCGCGGTGTGGGATCAACTTCTGCGGGGGGAGCCGGTCGCGCTTGCGCCTGGATTTACGGTCTCGGTGGTGTGGGGGGATGCAAATGTCACCTTGCCGCTCTGGTCCGGGCGTGCCGATGCTTGGTTCCTCGATGGGTTTTCTCCCGCGCGAAATCCGGAGCTGTGGAACGCGGACCTAATGTCTGCGGTCTTTCGCTGCACACGCCCCGAAGGCACCTTTGCGACCTATACGGCGGCCGGATGGGTTCGGCGCGCCCTTGCAGTGGCGGGATTTGAGGTTGAGCGCAAGCCGGGATACGGCACCAAACGGGACATGACAGTGGGCCGGCGAGGATTGACGCCAGGGGCCCCAACGGTATGAAGTGCGGAAGATGAGTGTCGGCCAGCGCCATCGTCCGTGCGCGGGATCGATTTGGGGGTGGAGGGGCGTTTGGTTCGCTTAAGGTTTGTTTCAGCGGGTTTGTTGCCCCTTGCCGCTGGCCTTATGCTGGGCCTAGCCGCGCCGGCCCAGGCCTCGGAAGCCCAGAGCTCAGAAGCGCGGTTTGAGGTCAACGGCACCCGCCTGTCGGTTCCCATCAAAACCTGGAAGGACTTGCGCGACCAGAACGTCGTGCGCCAACAACTCGACTATTCCTGCGGCGCTGCGGCGATGGCGACGCTGATGACCTACGGGATCGGCCGCCCGACAAGCGAGGCGGAAGTGATCGCCGCCATGATCACCGATCTTGTCGAGAACGAGCGGGAAACCCGAGAGAAGGAAGGCTTCTCCCTCCTCGATATGAAGCGCTATGCCGAGAGCATTGGCTTGCAGGCCCAGGGCTTTCGGGTGGGGGCGGAGGTTCTCGATCAGCTGCAGGGCCAGGTCATCGTGTTCATCCGGCCCCAGGGGTATGAGCATTTCTCGGTGCTGAGGGGCGTTGAGGGCGAGACGGTCTATCTCGCCGATCCCGCGCGCGGCAATGTTCGGCTGTCGCGGACAAAATTTCTACATCAATGGCTGGGGCCGGAGGGCAACGGCATTGTCTTTGCCGTGGAGCGCCCCGGCGTCACCTTTAATCCCAACAATCCGTTAGCCTTGCCCGCCCAAGCCGGCGCGGTGCGCCCTGAGCGGCTTGCCGCCCGGGATCTCATCGAGGTCCGGCCGGGCGGGTTCTTACGAGCGATCCGATGAAACGCCTTCTTGTCTTGTGTGCTCTGGCAGTCGGAGCGTCCTTTGCGCCAGTGTTTGGCCCGGCGTCTGCGCGAGCCGCCGATCTTGCGTGTCCGGATAAATTACAATTTGCCACTGCCTCGGCCGCAGACGTCCTGACCACGCAAGAAGCTGCTGCGTTTTTGAAAATTCCGGCCACAAATCTCGTCGAGGCCGCCGCGGCAGGTCTTATTCCGGCACGGAACGTTTTGGGCGAGTGGCGGTTCCTCCGTCCGGCTCTAGTTGCTTGGTTGAGCGGTATCGATGCGCCCCAAGATTGTTTTTCAATGCCGGCACCGGACTTGCGCGATCTTGAGGCGCGAGCGCCCACCCAGGTTCTCCCCGCACCGGGAGTGCGCCCCGCACCGGAAGTGCACCCTGCACCGGGGGTGCGGCCCGCACCGGGAGTGGTGCCCGGTCCGGACTTGGCGCTCAGGCCTGAGGACCTTGCCCGCATCGATGGG
>JBCDJA010000426.1:0-2586 GCA_038748465.1 Pseudomonadota bacterium | reverse complement strand
TGAAGGTAGCAAATGCCTCTTCCTGGATCGCGGTCAGGCGACGGCGGGGCGGGCGCACCTTGCGAGCGCTCGCGGTTTCTTTCAGGAGCTCGAAGGGATCGCTGGTGAGTTCATCGAACTCGAACCAGGCAGGGCGGCCTTTGGACTGGGTGTTATTGCGCTCGGCCCGGCCCATGGACCAGGTTGGCCGATGGCCGGTGCGCGCCTCCTCCTGGAAGGTGGCGATGTCCTCGTCCTCCATGCCCTGAAAGAAGTTCCAGGATTTGTTGTATTCGCGCACATGATCGATACAGAACCACCGATATTCGCGGATTTGTTCCCGGCTCTTAGGCGCCTTGTGAATGCCCGGTCGCCCGCAGCCCGGCCATTCGCACAGGCGCGTCTCGACCTTTTTCGCTTCATCCTCCCGCGGAGGTTTGATGCGAATATCGTAGCCGAATTTGGGCTTATATCTCGCGCGGTCTGCCATCGGGCAAGAGTATGGTGTGCGGGACGTTGAAAACAAGGAAACACCTTTCTTGACAAACCCTTTCAATTCGGTATCACGCCGCCATGTCACAACAGTCCGTGCGCGCGCGATTGCAAGACAAGCTGGAGGCGGCGTTTGCCCCCAATGAGCTTGTCATTACCGATGAGAGCCACCTGCATGAGGGGCATGCCGGCGCGCGGGAAGGGGGGGAATCCCATTTCCGCATTCGGATTGTTTCCGATGTCTTTCGGGGCCAAAACCGTGTCGCCCGTCAGCGTACGGTCTATAAGGCGCTTGCCGAGGAGCTGGCGGGCCCTGTGCATGCGCTTGCGCTCAAAACCCTGACGCCGGAGGAAGCGGCGGGGGAGACCTAAGCCGGCTTAGCCACCGGGGCCGGTCAGTCGCGTCAGGTCTGCATCGGGCGCAATGTCGGTGTCGGCCGGCGGTGTAACTCGGATCGCCGTGATTTGGTTTCTCTGTCTGCGTAAAATCTCGAATTTGAAGCCGTAAAAGCTAAAGACCTGGCCTTGCTCGGGGATCGCCTTCGCCTCATGAATGATCAGGCCCGCAATCGTTGTGGCCTCCTCGTCGGGAAATTGCCAATCCATCGCGCGGTTGAGATCGCGGATGGTGACCCAGCCATCCACATTCACGGTCCCCTGCGGCTGTGGGCGTACGCCCTCGAGCGTTTGATCGTGCTCGTCATAAATCTCGCCGACGATCTCCTCGAGGATGTCTTCAAGGGTCACAAGACCCATTAGTGCTCCGTACTCATCGACCACCAGCGCAAAGTGGCTGCCTTTCCGCAAAAAAGCGTTGAGCTGCTCTTGCAGGCCCGTCGTCTCCGGAACGAACCAGGGCGGGCGGGCAAGGTCCATGATGTCGATCGCATCCAAATTCCCGTCCGCCTCGATCACGGCGCGCAAAAGGTCCTTTGCGTGCAGAATGCCAACGATATTCTCCTGCTCGTCCTTCCATAAAGGGATGCGCGTATGGGGCATATCGAGCATCTGAAGGTAAATCTGCGAGACCGGCTCGGCCGCATCGATCATACGAATGTTGCGCCGGTGGACCATCACCTCGTTCACCTCAAGGTCCTTCAGGTCCAGGATCCCGCCCAACATATAGCGGTCGCTTGTCACCACGCCGCCCTCTTGGTGGTGCAAATCGATGGCTCCGCGAATTTCTTCGTGTGCGGATAAAACATTATCCGCATCGTCGACATCGACGCCGGCGAGCCTCAAGGTCCGCCTCACGATCAAGCGCACCGCCGCAACGATTGGGGCAAAGAGCACCACAAAGACGCGAATGGCCGGCGCCACCTGCATGGCCATGCGGTCTGGGTTGCTGATCGCGTAGGTCTTGGGCAGCACCTCCGCAAAGATCAGAACCAAGGCCGTCATGCCGATGGTTGCATAGGCAATCCCCGCCTCACCGACGAGGGACAGAAGCACGCTCGTTGCCAACGCCGAGGCGAGAATATTGACAAGATTATTGCCAAGTAGAATGGCGCCGATCAGCCGCTCACGGTCGGCGATCAGCCGGTTCACCGCCACGGCGCGGGCCACGCCGTCTTGCTCCAGCTTATGAATGCGCGCACGGGAGGTCGCCGTGAGGGCCGTTTCCGACCCGGAAAAGAACGCCGATAAGGCGAGGAGCCCGAAAATAACAAAGACAAGGGGCCAGTAGGAAATGTCAGCGGTCATTGGATCTCAGTATCCAGAAAAGTAGCAACGGCGTCAGCGGAAACGTCTTTTTCGATGAAGGCGGCGCCAATGCCCCGGGTGAGGATGAAGGTCAACCGTCCGGCCTCGACCTTTTTATCCTGGGCAATGTGGTGCAGAAGCCGATTGGCCGTGAGCCCCCGGGCCCGCTCTTGCAAGAAGCTGAGATGGGTTGGCAGCCCCATGGCCTCAAGATGGGCGGTTACGCGCGTCGCATCGGGCCCGCTTACATGGCCCAAGCGGGCGGAAAAACGAAACGCCATGGCCATGCCGATCGCCACCGCCTCGCCGTGCAACAGCGCGCCCGTATAGCCCATCTCCGCCTCAAGCGCATGGCCGAAGGTGTGTCCGAGATTGAGGAGAGCCCGTTGCCCCGCTTCCCGCTCGTCGGCG
>JBCDJA010000425.1:0-2596 GCA_038748465.1 Pseudomonadota bacterium | reverse complement strand
GTCCGACCGAGGACAGTTCGGCGATCCGTCGGCGGCGCTACTGCCCAAGCTGCGGTGCGCGGTTCACGACCTTTGAGCGCGTTCAATTGCGCGAATTGACGGTGGTCAAAAAAACCGGCCGCAAAGTGCCCTTCGATCGCGACAAACTTGTGCGCTCCGTGCAGGTCGCCTTGCGCAAACGGCCCGTGGAGCCAGACCGCATCGAGCGCATGATCTCGGGAATTGTGCGCCAGCTCGAAAGCTCCGGCGAGAACGAGATCCCGTCCGAGGTCATCGGCGAGATGGTGATGGAGGCGCTCGAGTCGCTCGATGCCGTTGCCTATGTTCGCTTCGCGTCTGTTTATAAGAATTTCCGCGAAGCCCGTGATTTTGAACAGATATTGGGTCGTATAAGCCGTTCCGTCAACGATGACTGACGGGCCGTCATGGGGCGGGGCGCCCCCAAGCCTCAATGATGTTTCCTGGCTTCGGGCGGCCGCCAAGCTGGCGCGGCGCCACCTTGGCCAAACCGGCGAAAATCCCTCGGTCGGCTGCATTCTCGTAAACCAGGGGCGGGTTGTGGGGCGCGGTGTCACCGG
Source organism: Pseudomonadota bacterium (assembly GCA_038748465.1). Taxonomy (GTDB): domain Bacteria; phylum Pseudomonadota; class Alphaproteobacteria; order M2410; family M2410; genus JBCDJA01. The sequence continues at coordinate 2,018 of JBCDJA010000425.1, read as the reverse complement.
CATTGGTGGGCGGCCCCATGCCGAAGCGCTTGCCCTCGAGCGCGCCGGGCCTGCGGCTACCGGTGCGACGGCCTACGTGACGCTGGAGCCTTGCGCCCATCAGGGCAAGACGCCGCCTTGCGCGGACCATCTCATCGCCGCCGGGGTGGACCGATGCGTTGTGCTCGAATGCGACCCCGACCCGCGGGTTGCGGGACGGGGGATGTTGCGTTTGCGCGCTGCCGGCATCGATTTGGCGGTGATGGCCCAGCATTCGGTTGAACGGGATCCGCAATTTTGGGACCTAAATGCCGGTTTTATCAGCCGGATCACAGCAGGGCGCCCGTTCGTGACCCTCAAACTGGCGACAACACTTGATGGGAAGATCGCCCTTGCTTCGGGCGAGAGCCAATGGATTACAGGCCCCGCGGCGCGCCGTGCCGGCCATCTGTTCCGCGCCCAGTCCGATGGGATCCTCGTTGGATCGGGCACGGCTTTGGCCGACAATCCAAAGCTCACCGTGCGGCTGCCGGGCCTTGAGGGCCATGCGCCCCGGACCATCGTCTGGGATGGGCAAGCGCGCGTCGATCCCGATGGGGCGCTGGCGAAAGCGGCCGCGGCTCGCCGTGCAGTTCTGCTGACAACGGAGAAAGCAGATGGCGAAAAAATCAGTCATTTATCAGAGTTAGGCTTTGATATTCAGATTGTGAATCACAAGGCTGGACGGTGGATCGACCCAAGCGCGGCCTTGGTGGCCCTTGGGGGGCTTGGGCTCTCGCGCCTCCTCGTCGAGGGGGGAGGCAGGCTTGCAGCGACCCTGCTGGCGGCTGATTTGGTCGATTGCCTCGTGTGGCACCGGGCGGCATCGGTCATCGGCGCGGACGGTATTGACGCGATCGGGGCGCTTGATGTTATGGCCCTTGCCCAGATGCCGCGCTTCCATCAAATGGACGCATGGGCTGCGGGACCTGATGAGGTGTCACTCTTCCGTCGGGCCCGATGACGTTCAGGAGGGCGGCGGATGTTCACGGGCATTGTAACGGATAAGGGGCAGGTTGCAGCGGTTGAGACCCGCGGCGACACCCGCATACTCATCGACACACGCTATCGTGTCGAGGCTTTGGCGATCGGCGCCTCGGTTTGCTGTAACGGCGTGTGTCTTACCGTTGTGACTGCCGAACCGCTGGCACCGGGCGATGGGTATCGGTCGCGTTTCGCCGTCGATGCCTCGGCAGAAACTTTAGATTGCACGAATTTGGGGGACTGGCGGGTAGGCACGCCTGTCAACCTGGAGGGCGCTCTGAAGGTGGGCGATGAACTCGGTGGGCACATCGTTTCTGGCCACGTGGACGGTTATGCCACCGTGCGATCAATCGCGCCGGAAGGGGCGTCCCTGCGCTATCAATTCGACGCGCCGGCAGGCCTTATGCCGTTTATCGCCTCAAAGGGGTCGGTGGCCCTCGATGGGGTGTCCCTCACCGTCAACGGGGTCGACGACACGGGATTTGGCGTCAACATCATCCCGCATACCCAAACCGTGACAACCTTTGCAGAGATGGTGCCGGGGACCCGTGTAAACCTCGAAATCGATCTCTTAGCCCGATATGTGGCGCGGCTTACGGAGGCCCGATCTTGACCGAAACTGCAGCCGCAGAACCGCCCCTCTCGGTTCGCGATCATTTGTCGACCATTCCGGAGGTGTTGGCGGATGCCAAGGCGGGGAAAATGTTCGTTCTCGTCGACGCGGAGGACCGCGAAAACGAGGGCGATCTCGTTATTCCCGCCCAGATGGCAACGCCTGAGGCGATCAATTTCATGGCCAAATACGGCCGTGGCCTGGTGTGCTTGACCCTCACCGGAGAGCGGGCGCGGGCGCTTAATCTTCAGCTGATGGCCCAGGATAACCGCTCGCGCCACCAAACCGCTTTCACCGTGTCGATCGAAGCGAGGGAGGGGATTTCAACGGGCATTTCAGCCCATGATCGCGCCCGAACGATCGCCGTTGCTATCGATGCGCAAAAGTCCGAGCAGGACATTGT
>JBCDJA010000424.1:0-2613 GCA_038748465.1 Pseudomonadota bacterium | reverse complement strand
GCGGTAGGGCTTGCCATTTTGGGTTGCCCTCATTCCAGCCGGCATTGATCTCTTTGGCCACGACCGGCAGGGAGGCGACGGACACCACCCCTGGCACGTTGCTCATATGCCAACTGAATTGATCGACATAGTTCATGTAATCGTACTTGATGCAGGCGTCTTTGGGCGTCTCCATCACAACGGTCAGCAAATTGAGGCCGACCGAGAATTTGTCCGATACCACGGCGCTGTCGATGTTGTAGCGCGCATCGGGGCGCAATTCCGGGGCGCCGGCATGCAGATCGCCGATGTGGCGGCCTTGGCTTTGAACAAAGGAGAAGGCAAAGAGCCCAGCACCGATCAGCACAATGATCACCGAGACCGGTTTAAGGGCTGTATAACCCAGCACCTTCATCGCCTTCATGCGCACACCGCGGGCCTTCTGAACCCGGGCCACGTAGCCAGCATCCACCTTGAAGTAGGACACCACGAGCGGCAGCATGATCAGGTTGGTGAGGATTTTAAGCGCAACCCCGATCGAGGCCGTCACCGCCAGTTCTTGGATCATGGTGATCGGAATAAAATAGAGCGTCCCGAACCCCACAAGGTCGGTCACTAGGGCCATGGATCCCGGGATCAGGAGGCCAGAGAAACTCGCCCTCGCGGCGTTTTCGGTACTCTCCCCTTCCTCGATCTTCTTGGTGATGAGGTTGATCTGCTGCACCCCGTGAGACACCCCGATTGCAAAAACGAGGAACGGCACAAGGATGGCGAGCGGATCGAGCCCGTAGCCCAAAATCTTGAGAATACCGAACTGCCAAATCAAGGAGACGAGGGAGCAGAACAGGGGTGTAATGGTGAGCAAAAGCGATTGGGAGTAAACGTAAACGGCAAGGGCCGTGAGAAAGAACGCCAGCGCGAAGAACACGATCACGCTGCGTGCGCCATCGGCGATATCGCCCACCAGCTTGGCGAAACCGACAATGTGGATCGTGAATTGCTCGTCCTCAAATTTCTCGCGGATCTGACTCTCTAGCTGATCGGCCAGTTCGAAATAATCGAGCTTTTCGCCTGTGCGCGGATCAAACTCAATGAGGTCGGCGACGACCATCGCAGAGGTGGAGTCGGTCGACACGAGCCGTCCCACATGCCCGCCGCGGATCGTTCGGTTTTCGATCTCACGGATTTGGTCGGGGGTGATATCGGTTGGTGTCACATCGCCGGGGATCACATCATCCGCGCGGATCCCTTCCTCGGTGATTTCCAAAAAGCGGGTGTTGGGGGTCCAGATCGAACGCACCGTCGGGCGGTCGACCCCTGGCAAGAAGAAGATTTCCTCGGTCAGTTCCTGGAGCCGTTGCAGGCTGTCTTGGTTCCAAATGTCGCCTTCGGTGTTCTGAAGAACAATCAAGATCCGGTTGGCGCCAAACAGCTCGTCTTCGTACTCATAGAAGGTGTTGATGTATTCGTGGCCTGAGGGAAGCTGCTTGCCAAAGCCCGCCTCCATGCGCAGTTGCGCCGCGTAATAGGCCGAAAACACAGTGAAGGCCGCGAACCCGAGCAAAATGAAGAATTTGAATCGAAAAAAGATGTTTTCGACTGTTTTGATGAACATGCGGTCCTCCCCCGAGTGTCGCAAAGTGCCGGCCTGGGCCCCCGCCTCGACGGGCGGTAGGTTGCCTTGACATCACAAAGACGCCTCAGCCGCCTGGTGCAAATTAAAGCTCGGTCCACGGGAAGGGTCGCGCGAGGCTGGGCTGCCCAAGGCATGGCGCCTCGAGCTTGTCCCAAACGATCCTCCCTCTGACGACCCAGCACCGCGCAGGCGGTCCGTGGCTCCAGCGATCTCTTGTTCCAGCCATTTTTTGCGCCTGCGGTGCCATGGCATCGCGGGCAATCGGCTTGTCTTTGTCTGCCCTGATCGTAGCGGGTTATCGTGCGAATACAATTCGGTTTTTTAGCGGCCTTGCTGGGATCGAAAGCAGGCGTTGGGTTCGCGCCACAGGCCGGTTTTGTCGGCGCCGGAACGCGATCCCTTCCTGTCGGCAGTTAACGTAGGGGAATAAACGAGGCGCAGGCGAGCGAACGTCCCAAGCAACACCTGGACAAGCGACACCCGGGTGCGAGACAGAAAGGCCAAACCGGGTGCCCCGTGCAGGGAAAGGGCCCCCCGTCTCTACGCCTATCTGCCTCGCAGGATCGCCGCCCTGGCCCCCAGTCGAGCAAGGCGATCCTTAACCGGTGTCGAACAACGCCCAGCGCCCTAGGCGTCGTTCTGTCGGGGCCGCCGGTCGTTCAGCGAGAACCATGCCAGGGGCGATCGCGACCGCCGGCGATTGCGCAGCGCGCGTGGCATTGATATGAACAAAGCATGATCATCGAAAACGGCCAGGCACACGACCGGCACACAGAAGGCCAGGCGCACAGCCCCTCAACCAGCCGCGCGGCCGCCATCCTTCGCGGGGTTTATCGGCTGTTCATCGACCAGGGGCTTGCGCCGGTTGCCGAGTTTTCGCTTCCCAATGGGCGGCGTGTGGACGTCGCCGCCCTTGACGAACGCGGGATGTTTGTCTTCGTCGAGATCAAATCCTGTCTCAACGATTTTCGCACCGACCGGAAATGGCACACCTATCG
>JBCDJA010000423.1:0-2625 GCA_038748465.1 Pseudomonadota bacterium | reverse complement strand
GATCGACCTCACCAAACGGGTCCTGCCGATCATGATCGCGCAAAAATCCGGGCACATTGCCGTCACATCCTCCGTTGCCGGAAAGATCGGCGCACAGCTGCGCACGGGCTATTGTGCGGCCAAACACGCCATGCAGGGTTTCTTTGATGCGCTGCGCGCGGAAGTGGCGAGCGAGGGCATTCATGTCACCTCCATCCTGCCCGGCTTTGTTCGGACCGAGATCTCTAAGAACGCGATGCGCGGCGATGGCACCGCTTTTGGCGTCGTGACCGATAACGTCGAAGCCGGCATGGATGTGGATGCCGCCGCAGGGGTGATGGCCAAGGGCCTGCGAGCAAAGAAAGCCGAAATCCCGGTCGGCACGGGCCGAGAGATGAATTTGCTCTGGCTTAAGCGTCTCGCGCCCGGCCTTGTCCGCCGGATTACAGCGAAGGTCCAGGCGGCCTATTCACGCCGTCTTTTGCTCCGTTAGCTGCAAGTCTTCCATCATTGTATTGCGCATCTCGAATTTTTGGATCTTGCCCGTGACGGTCATGGGGAAGGCGTCCACGAACCGGATGTAGCGCGGGACCTTCATGTGCGCGATCTGGCCTTTGCAAAAGGCTTTTACGGTATCCTCGGTGAGGCTCACGCCGGGCCGGATTTGGATCCAGGCGCACAATTCCTCCCCATAGCGATCATCGGGTACACCGAAGACCGCCACCTCGGCGATATCAGGGTGCGTGTACAGATATTCCTCGATTTCCCGCGGGTAGAGGTTCTCGCCCCCGCGGATCACCATATCCTTCAGCCGGCCGACGATGTTGCAATAGCCCTCCTCGTCGAGGGTGGCGAGATCACCCGTGTGCATCCACCCGTCTTTCAAGGCCTCCGCTGTGCGGTCCGCATCGTCCCAATAGCCTTGCATCACCGAATAGCCTTTGGTGCACAGCTCGCCCACCTCGCCATTGGGCACCGGCGCGCCGTCAGGCCCGGCGATCTTCACCTCCAGGTGGGGCTGGATGCGGCCGACGGTGGAAACCCGCCTCTCGAGTGGATCAGTCACTGAGGATTGGAAGCTCACAGGGCTTGTTTCGGTCATACCATAGGCGATGGTGACCTCGTTCATGTTCATGTCAGCAATCACTTGCTTCATCACTTCGATGGGGCAGGGGGAGCCCGCCATAATCCCGGTTCTGAGCGAACTGAGATTGGTCTTTGCAAACGTCGGATCGTTGAGCATGGCAACGAACATGGTGGGCACGCCGTAAAGGGCCGTGCATCGCTCCGCCTCCACAGCCGCAAGGGTTGCTGCGGGCTCGAAGGCCGGTGCGGGATAGACCACGCAGGCCCCGTGGGTCACGGCGGCGAGATTGCCCATCACCATGCCGAAGCAGTGATAAAGCGGCACAGGCACAGCGATCCGGTCTTCGGGGCCAAGGCGGATGGCCTCGCCCACAAAATGGCCGTTGTTGAGGATGTTGTGGTGGGTCAACGTCGCGCCCTTAGGCGAGCCGGTGGTGCCGCTGGTGAATTGAATGTTGATCGGGTCATGCGCGTCGAGGGTCGGTGCCAGGGCTTCGAGGGCCGCGGGGTCAGCCGCTTTGCCGCGCTCGCGCACGGCCTCAAAGTCCAGGAATCCAGGCGGGAGGGGACCACCGAAGCCGATGACCATCTCCAGGGCCGGCAAGGCCTCGGCCTTTAGGGCACCGGGCTGGGTGCTCGCCAATTCCGGCGCCAAGTCCTGGATCATGCCGAAATAGTCGCTGGTCTTGAACGAAGCCGCGGTAACGAGCGCGCGGCACCCGACCTTGTTGAGCGCGTAGCGCAACTCGGACAGGCGATAGGCCGGGTTGATGTTGACGAGGATGAGCCCCGCTTTGGCCGTGGCGAATTGGGTGAGGGTCCATTCAAGGCAATTGGGCGCCCAAATGCCGATGCGGTCTCCAGGAGCAAGCCCCAAGCTTAAAAGACCGCGGGCGAGCGTGTCCGCCTCGCGTTTGAGGGCCGCATAGCTGAGCCGGATTTGGCGGTCGACAACGATGAGCGCGTCCCGCTCGCCGTGGGTCGCGGCCGCTTCATCGAGCGCCGCGCCGATGGTTTTGTTCAACAGGGGGGGCTCGGTGGCTCCGGTCACATGACTTAGCGTCAGCCTTGGTTCGGTCATCTTTGTCCTCCGGCGGCGTTTCTTTTGGTCGAAAACCAGGGTAGAGCGGAATGGAAGGGGGGTCGAGATGGGACTGATGTCACGACTATTGCCGGTGGGCGTTGGCGCGGCGTTGAGCGCCACGGGCCTTGGCGCCCACCTTTATGCGGCCCGGCCGCTTGGGCCCGTTCACTTCTTTATTCCCACGGCGGGGGAGAAGCGGGTTGCCCTGACCTTCGATGATGGCCCCAATCCACCTCACACGGAGCGCCTGCTTGAAATCCTGAGCGAGGAAGCCGTGCAGGCGACGTTTTTTATGACGGGGGCCCACGTTAAGGCCTATCCCGAGACGGCGCGGGCGGTGCACGAGGCCGGCCATACCATCGGCAATCACGGATTGGGCGGCCGGCGCTTTACGAAGGTGCCCGTGGATGTGGCGCTTGACGAGATCAATGAAGTCGACGGCCTGTTTGAGGATGCGGGCCTGCCTGCCTCTCACT
>JBCDJA010000422.1:0-2625 GCA_038748465.1 Pseudomonadota bacterium | reverse complement strand
CCGGCAAGCGGCTCCCCACCGAAGCCGAGTGGGAATATGCAAGCGCCGGGGCCGAGGCCGATGAGGGAAATTTCCTCATCTGGCCCGCCGTCGATAAAAGTCCCGTGCCCTGCCCCGCCGATCCCGCACCGGAGGGCGAGGTAGGACAGCTCTTCGGCGATGTGTGGGAATGGACGGCCAGTCCTTATACCCCCTATCCAGGATTTGCAACCGTGGACGGCGCGCTTGGCGAGTATAACGGGAAATTCATGTCGGGGCAGATGGTGTTGAAGGGGGGAAGCTGCGTGACCCCAAAGGGCCATGTGCGCCGGACCTATCGCAACTTTTTTGCCCCCGCCTCGCGTTGGCAATTCTCTGGCTTTCGCCTCGCCGACGACGCTTAGACCCTCCAAAAAACAAGGCCTTCCGTGTCCCATTCCGTGCAGAACGATGAAACCAACCCGCTTGCCTTCTTTCTCGATTTGGCGCCCGAAATGTCGGATTTTCGCGCCGACACCGTGAGCGGCCTCCGCGCCCGGCCACGCCGGTTGCAACCGAAATATTTCTACGACGAGCGCGGATCGCACTTATTTGAAAAAATTTGCGAGACGGATGAGTATTATGTGACCCGTACAGAGCTTGCCTTGCTGAGAGACCTGGCGCCCCAGCTAGAGCGCCACATCAGCCAAGGAGCGACGATCGTCGAATATGGTGCAGGCGCGAGCCAAAAGATCCGCACCCTGCTTAGCGGTTTGCCCGCCCCGGCGCGCTTTATTGCGGTGGATATTTCTGGGGACCATTTGCAAGCAGCGCTGACCCCTCTGGCTGAGGAGTTTCCAAACATCGCCGTCGGCGGCATCTGTGCCGATTTTACCGATCCCGAGGCACTCCCCATTCCGGGCCTTGAGGCAGGTCAGCCGGTGCTTGGCTTCCTGCCCGGCTCGACAATCGGCAATTTTGCACCGGAACAGGCCAGCCGGTTCCTCGCCGGCGCGGCACGCCACCTTGGCCAGGGCAATTGTCTGCTCATCGGTGCGGACCTGCAAAAAGACCCTGCCGTGCTTGAGGCGGCCTATAACGACCGAGCCGGCGTCACCGCAGCCTTCAATCTCAACCTTCTCTACCGGATCAATCGAGAACTCGATGGGACCATCGATCCGGCCGCTTTTGAACATCGTTCGCTCTACAACGCAGACCTGGCGCGCGTTGAGATGCATTTGCGCGCCGTTGAAGACCATCGCTTCACGGTCGGTGAGGAAGGCTTCAGCATCGCCGCTGGGGAGACCATCCACACGGAAAACAGCCACAAATACACGGTCGACGGCTTCCAGGAGATCGCCCAAGGCGCGGGGTTCAAACCGCTCGATGTGTGGGTTGACGACCGACAATTTTTCAGTGTCCATTTGTTTGAGGTTGTCTAGAGGGTTTTCTTGGCCGTTCCTGTGTCCCCAAGGCGCGCCTTTTCAGGCCAATCGCCAGGTCCTCCCTCTAGGTTGAAAGCCCGCCGCCCTGCTTTTTAGAACGGTCCGGGCAAAATGGAGGAAACGAACCCTGCAGGCTTCCAATGAAGGCCTTTCGGCCGTCGCACAGCATCGCACGCCCGGCGAGCCCGCCGGTGCGGTGCCCGCCGATCACGGCGCAAGCCAGTCCCCCATGCACACCGATGCAGGGACCAGAAAGCTCCTCAAGGCGGTCATCGCGTCCCTTGAAGACGATAAGGCCGAGGACATCGTGACCCTCGATCTCGCCGGCAAGACGGAATTTGCCGATGCCATGGTGGTGGCCAGCGGCCGCTCGCACCGCCATGTCGGGGCGCTGGCAGACCATCTCGCCCGGACCCTCAAGGACGCCGGCTATGGTCGGTGCCGGGTAGAGGGCCTGCCCCATTGCGACTGGGTGCTTATCGACGCGGGCGATGTGATCGTCCATCTGTTCCGCCCAGAGGTCCGCGACTTCTACAACCTTGAAAAGATCTGGTCCGTCGAGGCCGAGGACCCCCCGTCCGAAGCCACGGGCTAAGGGCTTGTGGGGCCCATGGGCCATTACCGCGCCTTGCCAGGTAAAGCGACCGGGTGCCCCCCAACTCACGCGGGTTTGTAAGCCGCGTTTTCAGCCATGGACATTCTGATTGTGGCGGCCGGCAAAGGCCGGGGGACTGAAGAACAAGCCTTGGCCGAGCGTTGGATCGGGCGCGCCGCTGGCCTTGGCCGGGCCCACGGCATTGGCACCGTTGACATCCGAGAGGCCGATGATCGCTTGCCCGCGAAAACCCCCGCGCGTGAGGCCAAACGGCTGGTAACCGACCGGCTGCTGCGCCTCGCAAACCCCACGCAGAACGCCGGCCCGGCACCCCTCTGTGTCCCGCTCGATAGCTCTGGGCAGGTTCTTTCGAGCGAGGTGCTGGCCGCGAGGCTTGAGGGCCTGCGCGATAGGGGCACGGGCAAGCTTGCCTTCCTGATTGGAGCCAGCAATGGACTGGCCCTTGAGCATGTGCCGGCCCCGCCGCTTGTACTCTCTTTCGGGGCCGCCACCTGGCCCCATTTGCTGGTCCGCGCCATGCTGGCCGAGCAAATCTACCGCGCGCTGACCATCCTTGCCGGCCACCCCTACCACCGCGACGCATAACAAGCGCCCCCAGGGGCGTTT
>JBCDJA010000421.1:0-2657 GCA_038748465.1 Pseudomonadota bacterium | reverse complement strand
GGACCCGGGTGGTGGTAGGGTTCGATCAGCCAGGCGGCGCGGCGGCCGAAGCCTTTGATGCCGCCTTAGTGACCGTTCCGCTAGGGGTTTTAAAGCGGGGCGCGATCCAATTCGAGCCCGATCTTCCGCCACGAAAGCGCGGGGCGATCCAACGGATTGGCATGGGCACGCTCGACAAGGTGTTTCTGCTTTACGACGAGGCATTCTGGGATCGCGATATTGCCTGGATCGCAACCCCTGAAAACGATTTGCCCCAAGGCCAATTCAATCAATGGCTGATCCTCGATGATTTGGTCGGCAAGCCTGTGATCATGGCCTTTAACGGGGGGCCGCCGGCGCTCGATCTTGCGCCCTTGCCCGATGAGGAGGTGCTTGGCCGCGCCGTAAAAACTCTCCAGCTTGCCTTCCCAAACGCTTGAGGATGGCGTGGCGGCAAGGCGCGCATGCTATGACACACATTTCACACAATCCTAGCGCTCACCTCTTCGGCGCGACTGCGGTAGACTTCCATCGGCGAATCGGGGGGTGCGAGACGGCCTAAGCTGCCAATGAGGGGCAGATGCCGTCTCGGCCGGCCGCCCATCGCTGCCGGCGGCCCGTCTTTAAAGAGGCGTCTTTGACATGGCGTCCTTGGCAAGGCGTCGTCGGTAAGACGTCATTGATGGGTCGGCGCACCAGGTCGCCGTCGGTCTCTTTCCTGTTGCAATTGCCTTGCCCTTTTTTGGAGGATCACAGATGAAAAAAACAGTCGTGGGAGTGATGGCCGCCGGCCTTCTCATCGCCGGGTGCCAGACCACAGACCCCTATACCGGGCAACCAAAGACATCAAACACCGCGAAAGGCGTAATCGGCGGGGCCCTTGCTGGGGCGGTCATTGGCGCGGTGACGAACACCTCGAGCGGAGAGCAAGCGGCCAAAAACGCTCTCTTGGGTGCCGGCATCGGAGCCCTGGCCGGTGGTGCCGTCGGCGCCTATATGGACCGTCAGGAAGCGGAAATTCGCCAGCAATTGGCCGGCACGGGCGTTAGCGTGATCCGTCAGGGTGACAACATCCAGCTTGTCATGCCTAGCAACGTCACCTTCGCGACCGGATCATCGTCCTTGAACCCCCAATTTTTCAATGTGCTCGGCGGTGTGTCGACTGTGTTGCAAAAGTACAATCAAACGGTTCTCACGGTTTCGGGCCACACGGACAGCGTCGGCGATGAGGGCTACAACATGCAGCTAAGTGTCGATCGGGCCTCAAGCGTGGCGCAATATTTGATCGGTCAGCAGATCATGGCCCAGCGGCTTGTGGTGCGTGGCTATGGCGAGACATTGCCCGTCGCGTCGAACGAAACCAATGCCGGAAAGGCCCAAAACCGCCGGGTCGAATTACAAATCGCTCCGCTTACGGCCTAACTTGTTCCATTGGGTGATCCTTTGAGGGGCTGGCGGCGCTAGGCGGTGTCGCCAGCCTTAACGCGATCAAGCAGGGTGTGGGCGTCGGTGGGCCCACTCCTCATCGCGTCCAGCGCCTCGACTGTCCGCTCCAGATAGGCCCGGGAGCTGCCTTTAAAGCCAACGCCTGTGCGGATCATTTTCACGATCTCCTCCTCAGGCGGATCCATCAGGAAATCCGGATTGTCAGGGTTGCGCACATAGGTCAGCGCGTTAAGCCCACCCCCGGCCGGCAAGCTGAGCTCGACGGTTTGGCGCAAATACCCAAATTCCCGTTGATCGAGATAGGCAAGGCCCGCCTCCTCCTCGCCCGCGCTGAGCCGAAACGCGGCACCGAAACACGTGCCCCCGTTGTAAAGGGCCGCGGCAATGCCGGGGGCGTCGATGCTTCCCCAGGTGAGGGTTGAGCGAAGCGAAAATCGCCGGTGCCAGCCCTGCACAATCGCCGGTTCCCTGGCGTCGAACGCAAAGCCCGGGTGCCAAAGCAGCGAGCCATAGCCGAAAATCCAAATCTCGTCGCGATCACTCATGGTCTGTAGCGCCTGAAGCGTCCTATTTCGGGGCAATGAGAAGCGGCAATTAACAATGCGGTAAGCATTCAGGCGCTAGAGCATGGGGGTCGTTCTAGAGCCTTCTTCCGATCGGCCGTCGATGCGACCTTTATGGGCGCACCGCGTGGCGATCAGGGCGTGCTCTGGGTCATAGCCGGTTCAGCATCGGCACCGCAATCCGCGAGGCCGCACGAGCGCGCCGGGGTGTCGGGGCGCCATGGGCAAGCATTTCGATCTCATTTTAACAGGGACCTATACCGCCGCCATTGCTGCAGGCGCTACGGTCGCGATCAACTTGGCTGCCGCGCCGGGCCCGGTTTTGACGGGTGCGGCGCTTGCCTTGTTGTCTGTCCGTATGCTCCATACGGCTGATATGGCCCGCCGGGCAGAAACCAGGCACCGGAAGGCGATGAGCGCCCTGCGCCTTTCCGTAGAGGAACTAAAGATTGCTCATAGGGACCTGCGCGATGACCACGGGCGCAAAAGCGCATGGGTGGAGGGCGAGCTTGCGGACCGGCGCAGCAAGTTGATGAGCGAATTTAAATTGATGGAGCAGGTGCTGCGCAAATTGGACCGGGTGCGGGGCGAGCAAGCCGACCCGGCCCGCTTTGCCGCAGCGCCGGTCGCCGACCCACAGGCCCCATCGCCGCCGCTCTCCGCATCCGC
>JBCDJA010000420.1:0-2657 GCA_038748465.1 Pseudomonadota bacterium | reverse complement strand
TTTTACACGGATCCTTGGTCCTGCTGCTTGGGCTTTTTGCAGGATTTCTCCTCGTCTTTAAGCTGCTTGGCCAGGTCGCCCTATGGCCGCTTCCGGGCTTTGACCTCACCCTGCCGGGCTCTCCGCGCGCTTGGAACACCGCCCATATCGGGCCGATCTTTAACGGCATCATGGCCTATGGCGTCGCGTTTGTGATCGCCCTCGTGCCGTTGACCGATTTCCGCCAGAAGTTCGTTACCTATGGGATCGTGTTTTCGATCTGGGGCAACGTCGCCTTCTATGTGGGGTCGATCTTCGGCAACGCCCGCGCGCTTACCGGCGGCGGCGAAACCCCTTACGGCACGGCCAATATCTTCGATTTGCTGGGCTATGTGCCGGCCGCGATCGCCGCGGCGATCACCATCATTGCCATTAGTTTTCTCGCGCTCGGGGCGAAACAAGCGCTCTATGACACCAAAGAGGCGGGCGCGGCGCCAAGCCTCACGCCAAGTATGTCCTATGGCGGACAAAAACAGCAGACCCCCGCCGCCCGGCCACAAGCCGAGTAACGCCAAGGGGCGGTGTCCGGCGTGGTCGTCTAGGTTTCTGCAAGCGGTGGGAGCGAGAGCAAAATATCCTCCTCATCGCCGCTCATGGGGATCGCCAATTCCGCGATCAGCCCGCCTTCCGGCTGCGGCCGCAAATCGATATCGCCCCCATGGAGCTCGGCAATGGCTCTGGCGAGCGGCAGGCCCAGCCCTAGCCCCTCCGCTTTCCTGTCGTGGCGCATGTCGAGCTGCGAAAACGGCGCGCAGACATCCGCCAATTTATCGAAGGGGATGCCGGGCCCATCGTCTTCAACGACAAAATGGGCTTTGCCATCGGCCCTAAGGCGGGCCCGAACATCGACCTCGGTTCCCTCCGGAGAAAACTTGATCGCGTTGTCGATCAGTGCGCCGACCCCCTTCAGCACCAGGCCTCGATCGCACAGGAGCATCACGTCGCTGGCCGGCTCCTGGATCGATAAGCCGACCTGGCGCAAGCCCGCGCGATGGGAGAACAGCTCCTCAAGATCGTTCAGCAGTTCACCAAGGTCATAGGGCTCTGCAACGAGGGCCTGTGCACCGGAGGTAATCCGCGAGAGGAGCATCACATCGGACAAGGTGGCAAGCAGGCGCTTGCCCCCATCAATGATGTGGCCGGCATAGGTCTGGTAGGCCTCTCCGCCAAGGGGTCCTTCGGCCTCCTTGACCAAAACCTCGGCAAAGCCGATCAGGTGATGCAAGGGTGTACGGAGTTCATGGCCGAGGAGCGACAAGAGATTGGCTTTGAGCTCGGCTGCGCTGTTCGCCGCGGTCGTCGCAACCCGCAAGTCCTCTTCCATGACGCTTGTGCGCAAGGCAAACCGCACCTGATACACAAAGACGGTCCAATCCACCGGCTGGGCCACAAAGGCCGTCGCGCCTAACGCATAGCACCGCTCCAAGAGGCCCTGATCATCCGTAGCGGTGACCACAATGACAGGAAGATGCTTTAGCCGGGAATGGGCGCGGATCTGCGCAAGCAGGCGCAGGCCGGTGAGCGAGGGCATATCGATCGAGAGAACCGCAAGGTCACAGCGGTTGTAGTGGAGCCATTCCCAGGCGTCCCGGCCATCGTCGCATTCAGTGACATCGATGGCTTGGTCTTGCAGCCTTCCCGCGGCGAGGGTGCGCGACACGGCATTAGGATCGGCGAGCAGCACGACCGGGCGCGCGTGGCCTGGGTCCCTGCGCGGATCGTCATCGGGGATGAAGGTGCCTTGGGCTGAACGCATACACATCAATCCATGCGCCAGTGCGCGGACGCAGCGAGACGCGGTGGGCGATTGATTCAATTGTTCCTAGAATGCCCGGCAAAACCTTAAGGGTTCGTTCAAGTCTTAGGGGCGCGGCGAGCCCCGTGCGATCAGCCCGCCAAAGCCTGGCAAATATCCTGGTTCGGCGCCATTGATCGCAAGCAGGATGTCACCCTCGAGCGCCTTGTCGAGGGTGAGGGACGCGGCTGAGGTGTTCACCAGCACCCGGCATGTCTCAGCGCCTTGGCGCCGGGTGAAGGAGAGGACGGGGCCTTGAGCGGCGATGGCTTCCATCGATCCCGCATGGAGGGCGGGTTCGGCGCGTCTGAGGGCGATGAGCCGCTGAACCAGCGCGCGCGTCGGGGCGTTTTCAAACGCGCACCGCTCCGGCCCATAGGCCGGCATGACGGTCCAAGGCTCGGCGTGTGAAAAACCGCAATAGGGCTCATCAGTGGTCCAAGGGATCGGCGTTCGGCAGCCATCCCGCCCTGCAAAATGGCCGAATGCGAGCTTGCCGAGCGGGTCTTTAACGGCGTTTGGATCGTTGATCGCGGTCTCTTCAAGGCCAAGCTCTTCCCCCTGATAAAGCAGCACCGGCCCGGCAAGACAGAACAACACCATAAGATAAGCCGCGCTCGCCCGGTCGCGGATCGCTGGCTCAAGGCGAGCAAAAAGCCGGCTCGGCGCCCGCGCCACATCGTGATTGCTGAAGGTCCAGCAGGGCGCGTTGCCCGCAAAGTCAGAGCCGGCTTGAAGAAGCTGCGCAAGGTGTGGCGCCTCAAAACGATTGAGGTGCAGAAGATCGAAGGTGTAGCCCGAATGGAGCGCTTCAGGGCCCACA
>JBCDJA010000419.1:0-2661 GCA_038748465.1 Pseudomonadota bacterium | reverse complement strand
GCTGGGTCGATGTCCACCTTGTTGGTTGCCCGGCGCACGATCGCCTCCCCCACTTGCAACTCTTGGGTGGTCCCGTCGTATTTGACCTTCACCTCGTTGGCGCGGGAGAACCCTTGGGGCGGTTTATCCCACAGAAAATGCACGGCAATCAGCACCGGAAAGCCTTTCTTGTTTTCATAAAGGCGCCAAGTGCGGTCGACGAAGAGTTTTTCAAGCGTGATTTTCTCACCCAGCATGACCCATCCCCCGTTTGGTGTCGGGGGAGTATAGGGCGAGGCACTGGGCCCGGCCTAGGGGCCTTGGGCGCCTCAAGCGGGCTTTGACGTGCGCTTGGGCGAGGTGACGCGTTTTGCCGCCGTGCGGGTGCGCGCCGCGGGTTTCGCTTTGGCTTTGCTTCCCGTTTTGGTTGCCACCTTGGCGGGCGGCCCAGATGTGCGGTAAGACGCGCGGGATTTTGCGCTCGGGGCTTTTTTCGCCGGGCACCGGCGTTTTGATGGCGTGTCGGATTTGGCCGTCGCGGCGCGGGATTTGGTCGCTGCTTTTGGCTTCGCTTTCGCGCCTGATGCCTTGGCCGTGCGGGGTTTTGTTTTCCGCGCCGATCCGCTCGCCGGCAAAGCAGCCGTTTTGGCCTCCAGTGTCGCGGGCAGCAGCTTTGCTTCCAACTCGTCAGCAGCCGTCAAAAGATGGTCCGCCAACACATCGATATCGGGCAAGATATCGCGCGTTCCCATCAACCCGAAGTCCATACTGTCGAGATAGCTGGTGACCGTGATATTGAGCGCCAGGCCATGGACCAGAACAGACAACGGATAATTCGCGACAAGCTTGGCGCCATTCAGGTAGAGCGGCTCGCGCGGGCCCGGCACATTGGAGATGACAAGGTTCGAAATCGGATTAATCCGTTTTGTAACGCGTAAAGGCTGGGCCACGAGAAGCGCACCGTTGATGAGCAGCGCGTAGTTGGTCATCGCCGTTTCCGACATGGCGCCGAGATCGGTTTTTGCCGCGGCCATCGAGCCCATCACCGCGTCAAGGCGCGCGACCGGATCGCGCTTGTTGGTCCCGAGGCCCGCAATAATCACCGACAGGGAATTGCCTTTTCCGGCCGTCTTTTCAGAGCGGACAGCAACCGGACAGATCGCCGTCATGGTCTCGCGCGGCAATTGCCGTTGGCGCGACAGATAAGACCGCAAAGCGCCGGAGCAAATCGCCAGCACAACGTCATTGACGGTTGCTCCGTGAGCGGCACCGATTTTCTTTAGGCGCTTGAGAGACAGCGTGCGGGCCGCAAAGCGGCGCTGGGCCTGGATATCCTGATTGAGAATTGTGTGCGGTGCCTGGAAGGGTAAAGGATTGTTCTTGCCACGGCCGACCGCCTTGCCCAGCCCTGACTTTACAAGGGACATATAAATTTCGGGCACGGAGCGTGTTTGCCCCCATAGATTGGCATAAGCTTTCCCGATTTGGGCAAACAGCTTGGCCCGGCGTGCGCTGTCATCGCCCCCTGTGAGCCCCTTGATGCTCCAGATCGGCGTTGTGCGTTGCTCCTTCGGGTCCGTGCACAAGGTCGCCTGCAAAAGTGCCATGGCCGCCATGCCATCGACCATCGAGTGATGGACTTTGACGTAAACCGCAAAGCGGCGCCCCTCCAGACCCTCAATGAAATAATACTCCCACAACGGATAATGCCGATCGAGGGGCCGTGCGTGCAACCGCTCAACAAGGCGCATCAATTGCGTGTGGGAGCCCGGCGCCGGCAAGGCCGTGAAGCGAACGTGATAGTCGATGTCGAAATGATCGTCCTCAATCCAGCGGTGGCCCCGCTTGGCTTTCGGGTCGGCGAGTTTGAGGTTGAAGGGGGGCGACACAGAGCGGGCATTGTCGCCATAGGTCTCGAAGAGATCGCGAATGAAGTGCCCGCGATACCCGCGCGGCAACTCGAATATTTGCAGCCCCGCCACGTGGGTCGGGCTTTCCGGCTTTTCAATCAGCAGAAACGCTTCGTCCTGAAGCCCGAGTTTGCCAGGCTTTGTCATGACGCAGACCCTCCCCAGCGGCCCCTTTAGGGCCGTCACATTATGCGGGGCAAATCCCCACTTTCATTAGGGGAAGTGTGGGGGATCGGCGCCCTGTCAACAAGGGTCACCGAGCCAGAATTCTGCTGAAGAACGGTTAATCGGGTTTGCCGCCGGCGGATTAATCCACAAACGCCCGCTCAACGACATAGGTCGCCGGCCGGTTATTGGCCCCCTCTTCAAGACCGGCCTTATCGCAAATCTCTTTCAGATCGCGCAGCATATCCATCGAGCCGCAGATCATCACCCGATCCTCGGCCGGGGACAGGGGCGGCACACCGAGGTCGGCAAAGAGCGACCCGTCCTCAATTTTTGTTGTAATGCGGCCCATGCATTCGGAGGTGTCGCGGGTGGTCGAGGTGTAATGCACCAATTGCTTGCTCGCGAGCTCGCCCACCAAGGGGTCGTTTTTCGTCAACGCCACAAGTTCGGTGCCATAGGTCAGCTCTGCGGTAAGCCGGCAAGTGTGGGTGAGGATCACCTGATCAAATTTCTCGTAGGTTTCCGGATCGCGGATGAGGCTGGCAAAGGGCGCAATGCCGGTTCCGGTGGAGAAGAGGTAGAGGCGCGAACCGGGGATCAGCGC
>JBCDJA010000418.1:0-2675 GCA_038748465.1 Pseudomonadota bacterium | reverse complement strand
CCCGCCACCGACGGCCTTGGCCCCGAGGGCAAGCGCCTTCAGCACATGGGTGCCGCGCTGTACCCCGCTATCCATGATCACGTCGATCTTATCGCCGACGGCATCCACAATATCAGCGAGCTGATGGAAGGGCGTGCGGGAGCCATCAAGCTGCCGCCCCCCGTGATTGGAGAGGATGATTCCGGTACAGCCCACCTCCACCGCCCGGCGCGCGTCCTCGACTGACATGACGCCCTTGAGGCAGAATTGCCCATCCCATTGGGCCACCAGCTCGGCCACATCCTCCCAATTCATCGACGGGTCCAGCATCTCTGTGAAATAGGTGCTGACCGAGACGGCACCGCCCTCAAGGGAGACGTGCTCGTCAAGCTGGGGCAGGCGAAAGCGCTCGCGGGTCAGATAATTGATCCCCCACTGAGGCTTGAGCACGAAGGAGGCAATCGCCGCCGGGGTGAGTTTAAGCGGAATGGCAAAGCCCGTGCGCAAGTCCCGCTCGCGGTTGCCGCCGGTGATCGCATCGACCGTCAGCATCATGATGTCAATGCCTGCCTCTTTCGCGCGCTGGACCAGCACTTTGTTCAGCCCCCGGTCCTTATGAAAATAGAACTGATAGCATTGCGGCGTGGCGTATTGCTTGCGCAGGTCCTCCATGCTGACGGTGCCGAGGGTCGACACCCCGAACATGGTCCCAAATTTGGAGGCGGCCGCCGCCACGGCTCGCTCCCCCTCGTGATGGAACAAGCGCTGCAGCGCCGTGGGCGAACAATAAATCGGCATCGCCAGTTTTTGGCCCATCACGGTGACCGACATGTCGATATCGGCCACCCCGCGCAAGACGTTCGGCACCAGGTCGCAGCGCTCAAAGCTGGCGGTGTTGTGCCGGTAGGTCACCTCATCGTCCGCTGCCCCATCGATATACTCAAAGATCGGGCGGGGCAGCCGGCGTTTGGCAAGGGCCCGGAAGTCGTGAAAATTATGGCAGGCGTTAAGGCCCATGGCGGTGTCCTTCCCCCTCATGGCGCGGTCTGAGGGAGGCTATGTGCGCTGAATTCGCGGCTGTGTCACGGGCTTGCGTCCAGCCGGGCCGGAGCGCGAGCGCGAGCGGAGGAGGAGGGTCCGTCCCCAAGCTCTGCAGCATGCCATAACGCCGCTGTTTTTGATTGTTGATGTACGGTTTCAGCGTATTCAAAGACGCGGATAACTGGACCGGTTTTTCCCGTTTAGTTATTCTCCCCCATCTCCGCTTTCCTAATCATCCTACCCCCTCTCGAGCCGAGGACCCCCATGAGCCTGTCGAAAGATAAATCCAAGCGCATGATCGCAATCCACGGCTGGGCCGGTGTGGCTCTGGGCCTGTTGCTGTACGTGGTCATCCTCACAGGCGCTGTGGCCGTGTTCGCTTCGGAAATCGGCAAATGGACCGCCGGCGGCACCCAAGCATCAGACCCCCTGGATCGGCCCCTCGATGCAGCGCTCAGGTCGCTTGGAGCGACGATCAACCCCGACTATCTGGAGGAAATAACGGTCAGCTCCAACTCGAGCGGCGAGATCGTTGCCTTCTTCCACACCCATGCCGTGCACGAGGAGACCGGCGAGCCGGGGGATGTCGGCATCATGTTTTACCTCGACCCGGTGAGCCTTGACGTGCTGCGCCAGTATGAGGGGTTCCGCTCTGATATGCCCCACGACCAGGTGGGCGCGCTCGACGAGTTCATCGTCGACATGCATGTCAATCTGCATATCCCGGGACGCTGGGGCCTTTACGCAACGGGCATCCTTGGTCTGATGATGATGGTGGCGACGGTCTCGGGCATCCTCATCCATAAACATCTGATTAAGGACATTTTCGTTTCGGCGCGCACCTCAAGCCCGGTCTTGACCCGTCGCGACAACCACAACTTGGCAGCGACTTGGAGCATTCCGTTTGCGTTCATTCTGGCGTTTACGGGAAGTTTTTTCAGTTTCGCGGGCACCTTGGCGCTGCCCGTCGTGGCGATGATCAATTTCGGCGGCGATCAAGTAGCGATGATCGAAACGATTGTTGGCAAACCCCTGCCACCCGATGAAACGCCGGCCGGGCTTGCAAACATCGATGACATGGTTGCCCACTCAAGCCAGATTACGGGCTCGTCGCCGAGCTTTCTGGTGATCAGCCATTGGGGCCAGGCGGATGCGAGCGTGCAAGTCGGTCACCCGCCAGCGAGCGGGCACCTGACGCGCTCGACCCATTTGTTCTCTGGGGCGACGGGCGAGTATCGCGGCACGAAGCCGCTGATCGGTACGGAGGAATCGGCTGGCGGTGTGCTCCTAGGCTGGATGGGCCCCCTGCATTTCGGGAATTTTCAGGGCCTCCTGTCGAAAGTCATCTGGTTCGCGCTTGGCATTGCGATGGCCTATGTCACGCTCACGGGCCTGCAATTATGGGTGCAACGCCGGCGCGAGGCACCGGTTTGGGCGTTCTTCTCGCGCGTGATCACGACGTTTGGGTATGGCACGGCGACGGCGATGGCAGGCGCGGGTATCGGCTTTTTTCTCGCCTTGCCCCACGGGGCCGCGATCGCTTGGACGGCCTGGGGCTTTATCCTCACATCGGCGTTGTGCTTGGCCATCGGCGCCGTTGTTCTCGATGAGGATCGCTTGGGCGACATCATGAAAGGGCTTTTGGGCCTGAGCCT
>JBCDJA010000417.1:0-2675 GCA_038748465.1 Pseudomonadota bacterium | reverse complement strand
TTACACAGA
Organism: Pseudomonadota bacterium; assembly: GCA_038748465.1. Lineage (GTDB taxonomy): Bacteria > Pseudomonadota > Alphaproteobacteria > M2410 > M2410 > JBCDJA01. The sequence goes on along the minus strand of JBCDJA010000417.1, from coordinate 2,666 downwards.
GGGGTCCTTCGAGGTGCAGGATGCGGGCGCCCAGGCCGCCTCGCTTAGCGTGGGCGCCCGGCCTGGCGAGCAAATCGTCGATTTGTGTGCGGGGGCGGGCGGCAAAACCCTGGCCCTTGCCGCGGCAATGCACAATCGCGGGCAAATTCATGCCTTTGATATCGATCCGGGCAAGCTTCAGGTCCTTCGCGAACGGGCGGCACGGGCAGGGGTGCATTGTGTGCAGGCCCATCGGCTGGACGATGCCTGGGCTGCGCAGGACGGCACGCCTGACGTGCTTCAAGTCCTTACGCGGCGGATGGACCGGGTGGTTGTCGATGCCCCCTGTTCCGGCTCCGGGACCTGGCGGCGAGAGCCCCATTTACGCTGGATGTGGTCGCGCGACGCGCTGGAGCGTATTCGGGCCTCCCAAGCGCGTCTTCTGGCTCGGGCGGCGGACCTTGTTAAGCCGGGGGGATGGCTCGTCTACATCACCTGCTCGGTGCTTCGCTCTGAAAACGATGCTCAGATCCAGTCCTTTTTGCAGGCCGAAGGGGGCAGCTTCGCCCCGGATCGTCCGCACGCCCAGTCAGGGGGAGCGGCAGGGCCGGGGCCAGGAGCAGAGGAGCAAAACCGGCCCCGCGCAACGAATGTCACGGACTGGGCCGCCCGGAGCGAGTATGGTTGGGTTATGACGCCTGGGCGACATGGCACCGACGGGTTCTATATCTCCTTGCTCCGACGCCTTGCCTAACCATCCGGCACACCAGGCCTGCGACAACCGAAACGGGACGCGATGTCATGCCAGTCATTTTGAGGGCTATTTTCCTCATACTGCCCCTCGTCTTTAGCGCTTGGGGGCCGGCTGCGGCCAGCTCAACCGCCTCTGATCGGTTGCTCACAAGCGGCAAGCGGGCGCTTGCGGGGGCCGATTACGACCGGGCCGTGCTCCTCTTTGAGCAATCGATGACGGCAAACCCAAAGAACGCCAGCGCCTACGGATATCTGGCGAAATCCTATCAGGAGATGGGCGAGACAAAGCTGGCGCGCAAATATGTGGATCTCGCCCTTGAGGTGGACCCGGACAACGTGACCGCGCTTGAGCAAGCCGTCCGTTTGGATTTGGCCGACAATTCTTTCGATGCGGCAGGCCTTCGCCTGGAGCGGCTCGAGCGTGTCTGTGCCGGTGCGGTGTGCCCGGACATGCAGGCCTTGCAAGCCACGCTGCGACTCGCAAAAGATGGGGGCGATGAGGGGCCGACCTCGGCTGAATAACGAGGGCTTGGCCTTGCCTGAATGCCGCGCCGATAAGACCCCATCCGTCGGGCCCACGTCATGCGGCACGCACGTCGTTTTGAGGATCTTCCACTGACCGAAACCATTCTGATTGTCGACTTCGGGTCCCAGGTCACGCAGCTCATCGCGCGCCGGGTCCGCGAGGCCGGCGTCTACAGCGAGGTTGTGCCCTTCCACCAAGCCGAGGCGTGGCTTAGTGCCCAGGCCGAGGCTGGCACAGGCCCGCGCGGTATCATTCTGTCCGGCGGTCCGGCCAGCGTGACCGGCGAGGGCACGCCGCGCGCGCCAGACATGGTTTTTCGTCTCGACGTGCCCGTGCTTGGCATTTGTTACGGCCAGCAGGTCATGTGCGCCCAACTCGGCGGGGCAGTGGAACCGGCCCGGGAGCGCGAATTCGGCCGGGCCGAGATTGAAGTCATTGAAACTTGCGATCTCTTTGGCGGACTTTTTCCCGCAGGCTCGCGTGAGCCGGTTTGGATGAGCCACGGGGACCGGGTCAGCCATATCCCGGAGGGATTTCGGGTTGTGGCAACGACACCCAGCGCGCCCTTTGCCGCCATTGCCGACGATGCCCGTCGCTTTTACGGCGTGCAATTCCACCCCGAAGTTGTGCATACGCCCCGCGGCGCGGCGCTGCTTGCCCGGTTCGCCCATACGATTTGCGGCTGCGGTAATGACTGGAGCATGCTCGCCTTTCGGGACCAGGCCATTGAGGCGGTGCGCGCGCAGGTCGGCGCAGGCGGACACGTGGTGTGCGGACTATCGGGCGGGGTCGACAGCGCCGTGACGGCCGTGTTGATCCACGAAGCGATTGGCGAGCGGATTACTTGTCTGTTTGTCGATACGGGCATGCTGAGACAGGGTGAGGCGGAAGAGGTGGTGAGCCTCTTTCGCGGCCACTACAACATCCCCCTTGTACATATCGATGCGGCGGACCGGTTCCTCGGCGCGCTTGAGGGCGTGAGGGACCCGGAGCAAAAGCGCAAAACCATCGGCCGGCTTTTCATCGACGTGTTCGAGGAGGAGGCGCGAAAGCTCGGGCCGGTGGAATTTTTGGCCCAGGGGACGCTTTATCCGGACGTCATCGAGAGTGTGTCGGTCCATGGCGGCCCCAGCGCGACGATCAAATCCCACCACAATGTGGGCGGCTTGCCAGAGCGCATGGACCTCACCTTGGTGGAGCCCCTGCGCGATCTCTTTAAGGACGAGGTGCGCGAGCTGGGCCGGGAGTTGGGCCTGCCGGAGGTGTTTGTGGGCCGCCACCCCTTTCCGGGGCCAGGCCTTGCGATCCGCGTTCCCGGCGACATCACCCCGGACAAGCTCGACATTTTGCGCGGGGCCGATGCGGTGTTCATCGATCAAATCCGGCGGCACGGCCTTTATGACGAGAT
>JBCDJA010000416.1:0-2702 GCA_038748465.1 Pseudomonadota bacterium | reverse complement strand
TGATTAACTTGCCTTGCTCATACGACCTCGTGAGCTGTCTCTTCTTTACCTCGTCGTTGATCAATATGACCCTTATCGTTCCGCTGCTCGTCGGCCGCCAAGCAATCATCGAGAGCCAGATTGAGGCGATGAATTTGCGGCTCAGGATCGGCGAGAACCTTGCTGTGGTCGATCCGGAGAACAATCCTGATGCGGATAAGCATCGCCGGCACTTTCATGCACTCGTTGGCCGGTCAGGCGTAACGCCGGCCAATGCTGATGTGTTAATCCGTCAGCAGAATACCTGTTTGGCCTCGGTCCTTGTCTCCCTAGGCGAAGCGGATGCGATGTTGTGTGGCACCAGCCTGTCTTTTCAAGACCACTTTATCCATTTGAAAAACGTCATTGGGCTGGAACCTGGTGTGATTGAGGCGAGCGGCCTTCGCCTCGTGGTGCTAAAGGACGGATTTTTGTTTATCGCCGATGCGGCTGTTTCCTATGATCCCACGGCTGAGGAATTGGCGGAGATGACGGTTCTGGCGGCACGCGAGGTGAGGCGTTTTGGGCAGGAACCGCGGGTGGCGCTCGTCTCGCACAGCAATTTTGGCTCCTCGGATGCGGCCTCGGCGCGGAAAATGCGGGCCGTTCACGATCTGCTACGCGCCCGGAATGTTGATTTCCAATTCGATGGGGAGATGGGGGCCGAAGCGGCCTTAATGCCGGAAATCCGTAAGCAGATCATGCCGGATAGCGCCCTGGAGGGGAAAGCCAATTTGCTCATCATGCCGACCCTCGATGCCGCAAAGATCGCTTATAATCTGTGTTGGTCGGCCAATGATGGATTGGGCGTCGGGCCGATTCTCATTGGCCTTAAACGCTCAGCCCATATTCTCACCAATTCGGTGACAGTGCGCGGGATCGTCAACATGACAGCCATTGCCGTTGTCGATGCGCAGGACCGGGACGGCGTGCCGGCTTCGTAATGGCCGGTTGTTCACCCCTCGCTTGCAATCTCGCCCATCCCAACGCACGATCTGCCGGAATAATTTCCGATCCCGTTTCCCCTCCATCCCATTCCCGCCTGAGCACACCCATGCCTGACCTGACCTTGCCCGAGGCCCAAACCATTCTTGCGGCGACCTTTGCTAAGGGCACCGAGCTTGGGCTGAAACCGCTCACGGTTGCGATCCTCGATGCCGGCGGCCACCTGAAGGCTTTTCAGCGAGCAGATGATACCGGCATCGTCCGCCCGTCGATCGCAATCGGCAAGGCGTGGACGGCCCTCGGGCTTCGTGCGCCCAGCCGAGTGGTGCAGGACATGGCACCGGACCGGCCGCATTTTGTGGCCGCGCTAGGGACTATGACGGGCGGCAACATGGTCCCCGCCGCCGGCGGCGTGTTGATCGTCAAGGATGGGGCTGTGGTCGGCGCCGTGGGCGTGACTGGCGATTTGCCTGAGCAGGACGAGGCCTGTGCCCTTGCCGGCGTTGCGGCCGCGGGGCACTCCACCGCCCTTTAGCAGCATTTGTAAGAAGCTGAGAGACGATCATGACCGGACCCACTATCGAGATCACGGGCGCCCTTGGGCCCCGCTACGATGAAATCCTGACAGCCGATGCCCTCACCTTTGTGGCCGATCTCCATCGCCGGTTCGAGTCCCGGCGGCAAGAGGTGTTGGCCGCGCGCGAGGCCCTGCAGGCGCGTCTCGATGCCGGGGAGACACTGGATTTTCCGCCCGAAACGGCGAGCATTCGCGAGGGGGATTGGCGCGTTGCACCGTTGCCGGACGATCTCGTGGACCGGCGGGTTGAGATCACCGGTCCCGTGGATCGCAAGATGGTGATCAATGCCCTCAATTCTGGGGCCAAGATGTTCATGGCCTGCTTGGAGGACGCCACATCGCCCCATTGGGGAAATTTGATTGAGGGGCAAATTAACCTCAAAGATGCGGTGGCTGGCACAATCAGCCATGTCGACCCAAAGTCGGGAAAAAGCTATGCCCTTGGCGAGGCCCCTGCCACACTGATTGTCCGTCCTCGTGGCTTGCACTTGCAGGAATGCCATATGCTGGTGGACGGGGCGCCGGTAGCAGGGGCATTTTTCGATTTCGGGCTCTACTTTTTCCACAATGCCAAGACAGCGCTGGCGAGGGGGACGGGCCCTTATTTCTATCTGCCAAAGCTTGAACATTATCTCGAGGCGCGGCTTTGGAACGATGTGTTTATCGAGGCCCAGCGAGCGCTCGGCGTTGACCGCGGGACAATCAAGGCAACGGTCTTGATCGAGACCTTGCCTGCGACGTTCCATGCTGAGGAAATCCTCTATGAGTTGCGGGAGCACTCGGCGGGCCTTAATTGCGGGCGGTGGGACTATATTTTTAGCTACATCAAAAAGCACCGGACCGACCCCGCAGCGGTCTTACCCGACAGAGCGTCGGTGACCATGACGGTTCCCTTCATGCGCGCCTACAGCCTGCATGTTATCAAGGTGTGCCACCGGCGAGGCGCCCCGGCCATCGGCGGCATGGCTGCGCAAATCCCGGTGAAAAACGATGCTGCGGCCAATGAGGCGGCCTTTGCGAAAGTGCGGGCCGACAAGGAGCGGGAGGCGAGCGATGGGCACGACGGCACGTGGGTCGCCCATCCGGGCCTGGTGCCCGTCGCGCTTGAAGTATTTGACCGGATCATGCCCGGGCCAAATCAAATCGATCGTCAGCGGGATGA
>JBCDJA010000415.1:0-2708 GCA_038748465.1 Pseudomonadota bacterium | reverse complement strand
GACCTTCGGCTCGCCGATGCAAGCTATTATCTGCCAGCTGATGAACGGGACCCGCGCGCGGAGTTTGAGGCCGAGCATATTCCCGGTGCAGTCTTTTTCGACCTGGACGATGTGGCGGACGTTATCGACGGCACGCCCATGATGATCCCGCGGCCCGAAAAGTTTTCATCACGCATGCGCAAACTGGGCATCGGCGATGGCAATCGTGTGATTGTTTACGACACCGCCGGTCTCTTCTCGGCGGCTCGGGCCTGGTGGATGCTAAAGGTGATGGGCGTTGCCGACGTTTACGTCCTCGATGGGGGGCTGCCGAAGTGGAAGTCGGAAAACCGCCCCCTGAGCGATGATACGGTGCGCCCCTCCGAACGGCATTTCACGGCGCGCCTTAACAATCTTCTTGTCCGCACGGCCGATCAGGTGGTGCAAGCCACCAAGGACGGGGATGAGCAGATCGTCGATGTGCGCTCGGCCTCACGCTTTGCTGGCAAGGAGACTGAGGCCCGGCAGGGATGCCGCGCCGGCCATATTCCGAATAGCCTGAATCTGCCCTATACAGAGCTTTTGAACGCCGATGGCACGCTAAAGGATCGGGCTGGCCTGCGGGCTGCCTTCAAAGATGCAGGGGTCGAGCTCTCACGTCCTGTTGTTACCTCATGCGGTTCGGGCGTGACAGCCTGTATCGGTCTGTTGGCCTTGCACGAATTGGGCGCGATCGACATTGCACTTTATGACGGGTCTTGGGCGGAATGGGGAATGCGCGCCGACCTGCCAATCGCAGAAGGTGCCGCCTAATGGGTCAGCGCCGGGTACGGACGGTTGTAACCTTTTTGGAGCTCGCGCGCCGTCCGTCATTCTTGCGCTCGGCCGTGCCTCCCGACCCGAACCTGCATCCGATTTCAATCGCTCAGCCGGATATTACGCAATACCGTATGCTTTATGACGAAATCGGACGATCGCACGCCTGGGTGAGCCGCAAGCGTCTTTCCGACCGGGATCTAACCCGGCTTTTGCACGATCCCGCGATCCATTTCACGCGGCTCGATCACGGCAACACGCCGATTGGCTTTTATGAGCTCAACGCCACCCGCCTGCCCGATATCGAGATTACCTTTCTCGGGCTTATTCCCACGGCAATTGGGCGAGGTTGGGGGCGGTTCTTGCTCACCCACGCCATGGACACGGCCTATGGCATTGGCGCCAAGCGCCTGCATCTCCAAACCTGCACGCTCGATCACCCGACTGCCCTGGGCCTTTATCGCCGCGCGGGCTTTAGGCCTTATAAAATGCGCTCGATTGACCTGTCGGTCCCTGCGCAGGATTTTGAGGCAATCACTCAATTTGAGAAAACCGCATCGTAAGCTGAGTAAACGATCCGTGGACAGGAAAGGCCAAGGATCATGACGCAATCGCCGAAGCATCCAAAAAAATGGGGTACTCGTATCGTTGAAGCGGGTCGCAACCCAGAGGCTTTTCACGGTGCGGTTAACCCGCCCGTCTACCACGCCTCGACCATCCTATTCCCAACGGTCGATGCGATGATGCAGTACGAAACCAACCGGGTTCGCTATGGCCGTCACGGCACACCGGGCACCCATGCCTTCGAAGACGCAATGTGCGAGATCGAAGGCGGGGCCGCCGCGTGCCTTGCGCCATCGGGACTTGCTGCCGTAACGGGCGCGCTCCTCGCCTTCCTGAAAGCAGGCGATCACCTGTTGATGGTCGATACGGTGTATGACCCAACCCGCGGCTTTTGCGACACCATGCTCGCCGGCCTTGGCATTGAGACGACCTATTATAACCCTCTTGATACTGAGGGCTTGCGCGCACTCATCCGGCCCCAAACCAAGGTGATTTTTGCCGAGGCACCAGGCTCGCGAACCTTTGAAATGCAGGACCTCCCTGCCCTCGTTGCAATCGCTCAGGAGAGCGCATCAGACATCGTGACGATGATCGACAACACCTGGGCGACACCGGTTTATTTTCGCCCTCTCGATTTCGGGATCGACGTCTCGATCCAAGCCGCGACGAAATATATCGTCGGTCACGCCGATGCCATGTTGGGGGTTGCGACCGGCAATGCGCGCGTCGCCGATCAACTGGTTCAAGGGTTCCGGGTTGCGGGCCATTGCGCCGGACCGGATGATGTCTATCTCGGCTTTCGCGGACTCAAAACCCTCCCCCTACGGCTTAAACAGCACTCTGACCAGGCCATGGCGCTCATCGCGTGGATTGCCGACCAGCCCGACTGCGCGCGAATTCTCTATCCCGCGTGGCCCGAAGATCCGGGCTATGGGCTCTGGCGGCGTGATTTTTCTGGAGCTACTGGGCTTTTTGGGTTTGTCATGCAAGGCGGGACCTGGGATCAGGCCAAAGCCTTGCTTGATACGCTCAACCTCTTCGGCATGGGATTTTCGTGGGGCGGATATGAAAGCCTGATTGTCCCCAACCGGAGTTTTAAACGCCTCGCCACCCCCTGGGATCCTGAGGGGCCTTCGTTTCGCATCCATGCGGGGCTAGAAGATGTCGACGACTTGATTGCCGACCTTGAAAAGGGGTTTGCCGCCTTTCGGGCCGCCGCCTCATAAGGCCTCGGCCTCCCCCTCAGGTTGAATTCGTCCGTACTTTGAGGATATCCGGTGAAGCCATGGGCCGAGTGTTGGTTGCACCGCGCAACGCCGCATCACCGGCATCAACCGCTTGGCCCGGCG
>JBCDJA010000414.1:0-2708 GCA_038748465.1 Pseudomonadota bacterium | reverse complement strand
TGCATCGGCATGATGGCGAGGGTCACGTGATCGCCGGGATTGAGCTCGACCGGGCCGAGGCTCGTCTTGGCGGTGACGTTCCGTCCGGTGGCCGACACGGGCGGGTAAAGGCGCATGGCCTCCTCCACAACCCGTGTGGCAAGGCCAAGCCCTTCGACGGCTGTTGCGTCTGCCTCCGTCGCACCCGCCTGGGCCGCGCCGAGATAGGTGCGGGCTTCCTCGGCCACTTGGGCTTGTAAGGCCGGTTGGTCCGCCAGCAGATAAAGCGACCAGGTCAGCGCAAGGGATGTGGTCTCGTGGCCGGCCCCCACAAAGGTGAGAATGTTATCGACGATCCGCTTGTCGCTCAGTCCTTCGCCGGTGTCCGGGTCGACCGCGGTTTTGAGCCGGCCGATGAGGCCGCCGGCCTCCACCTCGCCATGTCGCACTGTCTCAAGCACGGTTTGGCAAGCGGCCCGCAGCCGTTTGACTGCTGCGAAACCTTGCCCCTTCCACGGGCGCGGGACCCAGCCCGGTAGACGAAAAAGATCCAGCATATCGACCCGGCCGAGAAACCGGACATAGAGGTCGATGTCCCGGGCAAGGGATGCTTTGTCGACATCGGCCTCGCCAAACAGGGTCTCGATGATGATGTCGAGGGTTGTACGGACCATCTCCGGCATCACATCGACGGTCCCCGGCCCGAACTTGGCCAGCCGATGGGCGGCAGCACACGCTGACCGGTCCATGGCGGGGACATAGCGATTAAGCTCCTGCTGGCGAAACAGTGGGGCCAAAACTCGGCGTTGAAAACGCCAGGCCTCGCCATCGGTGGTCAGCACCCCTTCGTCCATCGCAGGCTTTAAAAGCCGCTGGGTGATGAAGGAGCGGTTGTAGGCGTGGGCCTCGTCAAGCAGCACCTTTCGCACGAGTTCGGGCCGCGCGACATGGGCGTAACTGTGGCCCATAAGCCGTTCAACCATCAGCCCGTCTTCGTAGACTATGCGAGGCCACCATTCCGCCGGATTGCGGGACATGGTTTTGAGGCCCTCAAACAGGGGCAAGCGCTCGGCCGGCGGCTCGATCAAGCGGGAGCGGTAAATCTCCGCATGCGGCAAGGCGGGGTCAGTTGCTGCAAGACTCATGATGAGCGCCCATTATCCGCATGGTAAAGGGAAACAACAAGCCGCGACGGGGCCGATCTGCGCCAGGTCACCCCTCAAGCTCTTCACGTTTCATTTCAAGTCTCAGCCATTCTTCTTCCATGGCGGCGAGCGCGCTCTCCAGGGCCTCGAGCCGTCCGGCCTCCTTGGTGAAGGCTGAGGGATCGCGGGTGAAGAGCTGAGGATCGGCGAGGATTTTTTTCACATTCTCTATCGTCGCTTCGGCCTCACTTATCCGGCCTGGCAGGGTTTCGAGCGCATATTTTTCCTTATAGGAGAGTTTGCTCGGGGTCTTGGCCGCGGGCTTGACAGTTTTTCGTTCGCCGCCGGACGACCGTCGCGGGCCTGGCTCATCGCCGCGCCCGGCCGAGCGCTCTGCCTGTTGGGCGCGCATGTCTGAATAGCCCCCAGCATACTGGGTCCAGGCGCCTGGCGGGCCCGTGGGGTTTGGGGCAATGAGGCTCGTCACCGACCGATCCAGAAAATCGCGGTCATGACTGACAAGCAGGACCGTTCCGTCATAGGCGGCGAGGGTTTCTTGCAGGAGGTCGAGGGTTTCAAGGTCCAGATCGTTCGTCGGCTCATCAAGAACCAGCAGATTGGAGGGGCGGGCGAGGGCAATAGCGAGCGCAAGGCGGCCGCGTTCCCCGCCTGACAGGGCCGAAACCGGAGAGCGGGCTTGATCTGGCGTGAACAGAAAATCCTTCATATAGCCGATCACATGGCGCTGCTCGCCGCCCACACTCAGCATATCCCCGCGACCCTCGGTGAGCGCTTCGGCCAAGGTGTCGTCGTCTTTAAGGGACGCGCGCCGCTGATCGAGGCTCACAATCTCAAGATTTGTTCCCAGGCGGAGGGTGCCCGTATCCGGGGCGAGTTGCCCGGTCAGCAAATTAAGAAGCGTTGTCTTGCCCGCCCCATTGGGCCCGGCGAGGCCGATCCGGTCGCCGCGCGCAATGTCGATGGAAAAGTCAGAGACGACCGCCGGCCCGTCATAGGCCTTTGAAAGGCCCTTGGCCTCTATCACCTTTTTGCCCGAGAGGGTCGCTTCGCTGGCGGTGGCCTTGACCCGCCCAACGGCCTTGACCGCCGTGGCGCGTTTTTCTCGCAGCGCATGCAAATCGGCGAGGCGCCGCACATTGCGCTTGCGCCGGGCGGTCACCCCATAGCGCAGCCAGTCCTCCTCGGCGGCGATCTTGCGATCGAGCTTGTGGCGCTCCAATTCTTCCTGCCCAAGCACCTCGTCCCGCCAGGCCTCAAAGTGCGCAAAGCCCCGATCCACCGTCCGCACGCTTGCTCGGTCAATCCACGCGGTGCGGCGGGTGAGCGTTTCCAAAAAGCGACGGTCGTGACTGATCAGCACAAGTCCTGATTTGGTCTGAGCAAGCGTGCGCTCCAGCCAATCGATCACGGTAAGGTCTAAGTGGTTTGTTGGCTCATCGAGCAGTAAAAGGTCCGGCTGCGGAGCGAGAACGCGAATGAGAGCGGCACGCCGGGCCTCACCGCCCGAGAGCGTGGCCGGATCGGCCTCTGGATCGAGGTCAAGATCGGCAAAAAGGATCTGTG
>JBCDJA010000413.1:0-2710 GCA_038748465.1 Pseudomonadota bacterium | reverse complement strand
GCCTCGGCTAAGGAGGCGAATGACGTCGTCTTGGGCCAAGGTGTCGAGCCCGTCGCTTGCAATGAGCAGCCGGTCGCCCGGCCTCAGGGCCACCGGCGCCTGCGGACAATCGATCAGCTCCACTGGATCGCCCGTGACAGCCGAACGCAGCATGTGCTTGTTTGGAGCGGTTGCAAATTCCTCGTCTGAGATCTTCCCCTCACGGCGCATTGTCTCATAGACTGGCGCCATTGAATGATCCGCGTTAAGACGCTCCAGGTGCCCTTCGCGCAGTAGGTAAAGACCGGAATCGCCAACGCTCAACCATTGCAGCGCGTGGGCATCGACCACGGCCGCGACGAGCGTCGCCCCCATTCCTTCCGCATCGGGATTATCGGATACAAAATCGCGCAGCGCCGTGCCGGCCGCGTCAAGGCCCGCCCGCAACCGGCCCCCCATGCCATCGGACGGCTCGGCATTGACTGTCGTCAGCATGCTCTGCACAACGCGCCTGCCGGCCTCCGCCCCCGCGGCATGCCCGCCCATCCCATCGGCCAGGACATAGAGGGTCATTGGGTCCTCGTCGGAGGATCTGAGCGCAACCATGCCGGCATGGTCTTGCTGTTCGGCCCGGTCCCCGAGGCTCTGTGCTGCCGCGCTTGCCGGTCCCTCGAACAATTGCTCGATCGCCAAGGCCGCCTCCTTCTTCTGCCCCCTGACGGCGGCACTTAGGCGCCGCTGTCTTGCCAGTCAAAGCCGGGACCGCAGAAGGCCACCAGGCGCACCATCGTCTCGCCGACCGATATCTCCGCACCGGAGGCGACTTCCCTTGGCGCCAAAACGGGCTCATCGCCGTCCACATAAGTGAGGTTGGCACTGGTGCCGGGCGCGATGAAAAACCGGCGCGATTTGTGTTCATAGGTCAGCATGGCATGCACCTCGCGCGCGACCGTTGTGTCGCCAAAATCGAGGCAAATCCGCTGGCTGGGGCTGCGCCCAATGCTGTTCTGACCATACCCGATGGGCCGGAACGCACCCTTGCCGGGCCCTGCCACGACAACGAGCCACCCGACGACCGGGTCAGTCATTGGATCGGTTTGGGGATCGGTTTGGGGATCAGCGGCGCTACCCTGGCCGCCCCCTACCCCGAGGCTGGTTTCCGCCGCGGCCAATTTACCGGCCCGTTTCAGGCCGCCGACAAGTTCGGTTTTTTCTTCAATCGGCCCGTCGATGGGCTGCCCACCGCCGGCACCGCCAGGGGAAGCCGGCTGCCCGGCGGGAACCTGCGGCGCGGGCGTTTGCCCCGGCGTGAGGCGCATGGTCGGCTCATCATAAGCACCGCCGAGACCGCTCTGCCCGGCTGGCTTCGCCCCTTCAGGCTTGAGGGACTCAGTCGCCTCTTCGATCACTTTGCCATCGCGGATTTTCATCGGCATCGCACTCTCCTCCGGTCCGGATCGGCCCTGCGTTCAACCTCAGGATTTCTCGTATAGGCGATTTATGAGGTTATCTAGGCAATATTGCCCGACGCGGTTCAGGGCCTGCTCCTCCCGCGCCTGAACGATGTGTTGGATCAAAACCAAGATCGCAGACATCACGAGCGCGACAAGGGTGGTGTTGAATGCCACCCCGAGATCGCCCGTCAAGCCCGCCATCCAGCCCTTCACCTCATCACGGTTGGTGAGATCTTCCGGCACGTCGCCCGCTGAGCCAAGCGCAAAAGAAATCCCGACGACGGTGCCAATAAACCCAATCGTCGGGATCACCCAAAGAATGTATCGAATAAGGTTATATCGCAGCTCGATTTCGTGATGGAAGAGCTCCAGGCTTGAATTGAGAAGGGAATTTGCTTGGTCGACCGACCGGCCAGACTGGAATTGCAATATTACTCGCCGCAAAATTTTATGGAGGAAAAATTCTCCTGTATCGCCAGATTTGATCGATCGATAATAGGGTTGCAGATCTTGTGCTCGCAAAAGCGTTTCTTCGTCTTCCGGCAATAATTTGAGGTTTAACTGCGCTTCCTCTCGGCGCGCTGTGCGGGACCTGAAGTGCAGATCGCCAAGGCCAATCCCGAAGATCAGCCACATGACATTCTGGATCGTGAACGGGAACGCCGACATCTCAAACAACACATCGGCAAGGGTCACGGCCGCCTGTGCCAGGGCAGGGCCCTCCCCCTCGCTCAAAACGGTCAAGGACACGAGCTTCGCCCCGCCGCCAAAAACGGTGACAACGGCCAGCGCCGCCGCCCCCCAGGCCAGCATGAAGGTTCGTCGCGCCGCACCCGGCTGGGGCGCCTCGCTCGGCACATCAATCAGTCCGGCGGTGGATTCCGTCATCGTGGGAAAATCAGCTTTGAGGCTCGCGAACCATCGGGGCGCCGGTCTCCGGGTTGCGCTTCACCGGCCCGCTTAAGCCCTCCTCCTCGTCCGAGGCGCCGCCTAGAAGCCGGCCCAATCGGCGGGAGAGGACAACCTCCCGCGAGGCTGCCGCGGTCGCGAGGCTTAGCTCCAAGCCGGCAAAACGGATGATCTCCCGTGGATCGACGAAATCCTGGCGAATGCGCTTCCAGGCGCCGGCGCGCTTTAAGAAGGTTCCGTTCTTGCTGGCCCGATCGGTCAAAAACCAATGCCCTTGGGGGGTGCCCACAAGTTCAGCATGCCAGCGGCCGATTGTTGGGTGGCGAATGCAGATATCGCATCCCTCGTCGCGGCCGATCTGATAGGTG